>DAIUER010000041.1:0-6355 GCA_036845005.1 Thermocrinis sp. | reverse complement strand
CAAACCTTTATAAGCGTTGGGAAAGGTTCAAAAGAAAGCTAAAGGACCATCTGCCCTACGAGCCTTCTGCAGATGCGGTGAAATACTTTATTGACAGGTTCCTGTCAGAAATTTGCCAAAGGCAGGGTTATATATAAACTACGAGGTGGTTGGATATGAGGAATATTGAAGAACTGAAAATGTCTCTGAAACTGTACAAGGAAAGCTTAGGAGAGGAGAGGTTAAAGGTCAAGGAAGATAAAAGACAACCCGTTGAAATAGGTCAGGTTAGAGTACTCTTTTGGATGCCTAACGAGTATGTTCTTATTTATCACATTGAAGACGAGGGACTTGTTCATGCAGTCCCTTTGACTGTGTGGGTTAGCCTTACCACATGTTCTTTAAGGTTGCACATAAAGGACAGAATTTTTGCACCTTTGCCCTTTGTAGTCTATCTAAGAAAAGAGATATTAGAACAAGAAAGTTATCCTATTGCAATGGTCAGGCAAGAAACTATAGAAAAAGTACTAAGGGCTGTAGATAGATCACCCACGTGGTCTGCAATAAAACCAAAACGGGAGTTTTTAAAGCTTGTTTGGAAAAGATACGAAGACATAACACTTAGTTCTCTATTCTACACGCATATTCAAAGGGAAAAACAAGAAGAAACAACAAAGGGATTAGTGATCCAGCTTTTACCCTATGTTATACAAAAATACATACACCAACTTCAAGCCTACCAACGCGCAGCACAGACAAAGGCACTAAAGGGCAAAAATTGGTTTGGTGTAGTAGAAGAGGGAAAGGTTGTAATATACTTGCCGGCAGAGTACGAGGGTAAAAAAGTGCGGATAAAGTTCTTTGAAGATTTTATTTACGAGGGAACTGCAAGCACAAAGGTCGTGCTTGAAAACCTTCCTAACCTACCATCCCACGAATACTTGGAGGAGGATTTACATGTGGAGGTTTTGGGAGATTGAACGGGCACACTTTAAAACTCTCTTAGAAAGCGGCAAGCTTGACGATCATATAGAAGAGCTTTATAGCCAATTTTGGGAGCTTCCACCTGCCCATCAGTATGAGCTTGTTAAATACTCAAAGGACAAAGAGGTTTTTCCCTCCGACCAAACCTTTAGAAAAGTCTTTAAGGTTTCCGAAGAGACCGCAGTAAAGTTTTTCAAAGAGAAACACATAACCTTTGAGTTCCCTGTGGTGTCAAGTAATGGCGAGGGGGAGCTGATACACGCTGTGGCTGTAAAAAATCTTAAGGAAGTTATCACAAACTTAAGGGAGATAAAAAGACATCTCAATCCTATAAAAGAATTTCTCAAGACTGGCTTTGCGGTATTTTTTGATGGGGAATTTGCTGGGGCAAGCTTTCAATTGCCCACGGTTTTGAACCTTTATGTAGAAAATCTGCCACAGGATGCCCTATTTACTGGAGCCATAGACAAAAAGGGAAACATAAAATCGGTAGATGGCATTGAGGAAAAGAAAAAGTTGGCAAAAGAGTTAGGATTGAGGCTTGTGGAACCATACTATCTTAGCACAGTTGATGATCTAAAAGCTTGGTTTGATGCAGAAAGCTACGATATGCCACTGTACATTACAAGAACCCGAGATAGGTGGGAGGGAGAGTTTAAGAGTTTTCTAAGGGCAACGGGTATTTCGGAAGAACAATTAACAAACTTTGAGGTGCTAAGTGGTTTAGAAACAAAGCCTATAATAACTGGGCAACTTACAGGTGATGCTTGGGAAAATGTTTTAAAGGAATTTTGGAAAAAGTTCAAAGAAACCGAGCAAAAACTCCACAACAAGGAGAGATTTCACATAGCCATAAATGGTCCAGCTGTCCTTGCCTTTGCCATTGGAGTTCTCTTTGGAAGCCAAAGATCCTTTGTCTTTTATCACTATCAAAACAATACCTACCATCCTATAACGGTGGGAAACGTGAGGGAGTTAAAGGAAAGGAAAGAAAACCTTGAAAAAATTGAACAACACTTTCAAAAGGGAGGTAAAAGCCTCGTAGTAATGCTATCCTTTGCCCACCACGAGATGGAAAGCGACGTGAAAAATTACATTTCCCAAAGAGTAGAAAATCCGTCCTACCTTCTTTTGCGAGCTAAAGGTAGTGGAAACATTGCGGTAGAAGATATGAAAGAAGTAGCAACAGAAACCGCAAGCGTAATCCAAAACATTAGAAGAGACCACAGTTTTGAGGACTTTCACTTTTTCCTTTCCGCTCCCGTGCCCATTGCCTTTATGGTGGGCTTGAGCTTTGGACACTACAGTGAAGGCTACATCTATAACTACGCCGGAGGAACTTACGAACCTGTTGTATCTTTCTCCTTTCTCAAGGCACTGAGGGAGGGGAAGTATGATTTGTCAGAAATCTGAAGTTTTGTTTGTTATAAAATTTTTTACAGGAGGGAGCAGTGAAAAAGCTAACCTTTGACCTTAAGTTTATAACTCCCGCCTTTATAGGGGGTGCATATCAACAGGCAGAGTTAAGACCTGCCAGCTTTGTGGGACTTTTGCGTTGGTGGTGGAGGGCGTTAAAAGGAGAGTGTGATATCAAAAGGCTAAGGGAAGAAGAAATAAAAATCTTTGGCGGTGATGGGAAAATGGCTTCGCCGGTGTATTTGAGGTTAGAGGGGGATGTCAGTAAGGGTGAAGATCTAATAAACGAATACAGGCTTAGTTGGAGCTTTGATAAGAATAGGCGTGCTTTGATCGGACCGCATGCAGGAGTAGGGTATCTATACTATTCCATGCTTCCAAAAAAGAAAAGAAACGGGCAAGAAGAAAAAGGACGAGAGTTTATAGAGCCTGGTTCAGGACTAAAGCTAACCCTTATTGGGAAGGATGAAGTTTTAAACCATTATATTGCATCCCTTTGGGCTTTGGTATTCTTGGGTGGAGTTGGTGCCCGGAGCAGAAGGGGAGGAGGGAACTTAGCGGTTGTAGGCTATGATCTAGAAGATTTGGAAAAAATTTCTTTCATTCCCACCGGTGACTTCTGCGAGTGGTTTGTGAAAAACCTAAAAGAGGCTAAGCACTTAGTGGGTTCTTCAAATACTTCGTGCGATAAATATTCTAATCTTCCTTATCCTAAAGATATTAAGTTAGAAATAAGCAAAACAGAATTCAACACTTGGTTTGAAGCTTTAAATGACATAGGAAAGGAGTTTATGAACTTTAGGATCAAAAAAAGGCAAAGGGTTTTTGATACTGCAGTTTTTGGTTTACCTGTTAGGCATAGTAATGGTAAATTCGTGGAGGCAGAAAGAGGCATAAGAAGGCGTTCAAGCCCTGTGATCATAAAAGTGGTGAAAACTCCAGAAGATAAATATAAGTGGATGGTTTTGAGGCTTAGGGGGAAGTTTCTGCCAGATGGAGCAAAGCTTAGATTTGGAGAAAAGACTGGAGAGCCCTTCTCCGACTTAGACTTAATTGAAGAGTTTTTCAGAAGATTGAAGGAGAGGCAGAAAAATGAATAAATTGCTACACATCTTCACCTTTTCACCCGTTCAGGGCTTTATCTCAAACTCCCGAAGGCTTTCGGACCTATATCATTCAAGCCTTTTGCTTTCTACCCTTACGGAAAATCTTATGAAAGTTATAAAAGACCTAAACACAGAAATCATATATCCCGTTCTCGTTGAAAATGGGCGAGGCTTGGCAAACTATCCCAACAGAATAGTGTTTTTGGCAGATGGGTGTATGTGTGAAGATGTGGTAAAGAAATTTCAGGAACTTTGGGAAGGGATATATGAAACCATCTTAACAAAAGTTTTAGACGATGTAGGCATCTCAAAGGAAGAAAGAGAAAAAATCGAAGAACAAGCAAAGTTGCACCTTGAAAACTACTTCAGGGCTTACTGCGAATGCACCAATTCCGAAGAGTTGAAAAAGTGGAAAGAAAAGCTAAAACAACATCTAAAAGAAGACTACGATGATTATGCAGTTGCCTACGATTGGACAGAGAGAAAGCTTGGAGCTTTGAAGTCTAAAAAGCCTTATGAGCCCTTGGTAGATGCTTATACCTACAACGGAAAAGAGCATCCCGACGGTTGCACCCTTTGTGGAGAAAGGGCACACCTTGCGGTAGATTGGGGAAAGTTCAAGGAAAACCTCCAAAAGGACATAAAACACTACCTGAAGGAAGGTGAAAAACTCTGTGGCGTGTGTCTTGTAAAAAGGTTTGCTTTCTATTACCTTAAGAAACAAGCATTTGCATCAGTTCATGATATAGCCAATGCAAAGTTTAAAGAGGAACTGAAAGATTTTGAACAAAAGCATAAAGACCGTGCAAGTGAGCTAAAGTCCTTGCTTCAACAGTATATGGGTGAAGAAAAACCGAGAGATCACCTTTGGGAATACAACGCAGAGCTTTTTGATATAGAAGAGCTTGAGAGAATAAAAAGAGAGGAAGAAGACTTAAGTCTTGTGATTGATGATTTGATCAGGGAACTTCGTTGGATATACAACAACGAGCTTTTAAGCAAACCTTCCAAAAACTACTTTGCCATTATCATTTCCGACGGGGACAGCATGGGAGATTGGCTTGGACTGAAGAGTGAAAGAAGAAAAGAAAAATTAGAAAGAGCCTTTCACGAAAAATTCTCCAAAGCCCTTTCCAATTATGCAAGGGAAATAAAAAGTTTGGAGAGCAAAGAAAAGTTTGGCTTGAGAATTGTCTATGCGGGTGGAGATGATGTGCTTGCGGTGGCAGGTTTGAGAGAGTTTTTGGACTTTGCGGAAAAGCTAAATCCCATCTTTAAGGAAAAAGTAGGAGAGAACGCCTCCGTCAGTGCAGGAATAGTTATAGGGCATCAAAAGGACAATCTTGCCTACCTGTTAAACGAAGCAAGAAAGGCAGAGAAAAAGGCAAAAAGCGTAGAAGGGAAGTCCGCCTTTTGTATAACCGTCATTCCAAGGGGAGGAGGACCCGTAAGCTTTTGGGCAAAGTGGGAGTTTTTGAACCTCTTTAAAGATACGGTTGAGTACTTTGAAAAGGAAATCATAGGAGACAAGACTGCCTACGATATAAGGGAGATAGTTGGCAAGTTTGAAGGAAGTGAAGAAAAGCCAACAGAGATAGTTTTAGCACTTCTAAGGGGAATGCTGAAGAGAAGGGTAGATGAAAATAAGCTAAAAAAACACTTAGGAAAGGAAAAAAGGGCTTTTATTGAGGAATGCTTGCAAGAATTGAGAAAGCTTTTAGAGATTTCAGACCTTGAAAACCTTGCCAGCCTTTTCTATACTGCCCGCTTTGTAGCAAAGGAGAGGAGGGAAAAGAAACATGAAACTGTTGGAGCTAACACCTGAGGATGCACTAACTTTTGGGAGCTTGAAAAACTTCACTGCTGGTGAGTCCCACTATCAGCAAACCACCTTCCCACCGCCCATAATGAGGTTTTTCTCCTTGGGTAAAGAACAGGGTTTAAAGCCTTTAAAGATTGTGGGAGTTTTTATAAAGCATCAGGAAAAGCTATTTCTTCCACTGCCTGCCGATTGTTTGAAAAAGAGAAAGGGAAAGGGAGAAACAATTTACGTCCCAAGATGGGATGAAGAACTAAAAAGACCATTTGTAGAACCTTTTGAAAGAGAAAAGGATAATGTAGAACTTTTAAACCTTGAACAGGCAGAGGGTTTTTGCAGTTTTTCGGACTTTTGGAACCACTACGCCAAAGGCGAAAATTTTGAGGTAAAATACGATGAAATTTTCCAAGAAGAGGAGAGGGTGGGGGTAAAGCTAAATTACGACAAAAGGGTTTCGGAGGATAGGCATTTATATTCAAGGATTTACCTTAGGTTTAAAAACTCCCACATTGTGCTTTTGGTGGAAGATGATATAAACAAAGCTTTCCTTTCCACCGTGGGAGGAGAAAGAAAATATGCCAAAATCAAACCCGCTGAAGACAAATTTATAAACTTTTTGAAAGAGTCTGTTGATATAAAAAGGGACAAAATTTACAAGTTCTACTCCACCACACACCTTTATGCAGATTTGAAAAGTGAAATTAAGCTAAACGTAAATATAAAGTTCAAGGTTGAGTGGGTCTCCTCCTTGCCACCCGAGTGGGTCTCCGGCTATAAAAAACCTTTCCTTTACATGCTAAGACCGGGAACAGTGTTGTGGCTTAGGGCTTTGGAGGATGGAATGTGTGAAAGGTTGTGTCAGGTTTCTTCCGGTAGCGAGGTTATTAAATACAATGGAGGAACAAAAGATTTACTTAAAAGAGGTTGGAATAGTGGAATACTTTTGGAGGTGGAACCATGAGTAAGGCACTGTTGATGAACATGACTATACACTGGAAAACAAAAAGAAATGAAAAAAGCTTTGAGTTTTACGAAAAAATAAAAAACGGTG
>DAIUER010000040.1:0-6404 GCA_036845005.1 Thermocrinis sp. | reverse complement strand
GAGAAAAGAGCTGACGGTATAGGTTCTCCCTAACCTCATGTGCCATTATGTGTTCCCTTGCGGTGTAGTTTTGCACCAGTGGAATTGAAAGATTTTTTATGGGCGTTTGGGCGAGCTTTAGTCTAAAGGCATCCGCAGGACCCTTCATCAGGGAACAGTGGGAGGGCACAGAGACTTTTAAGGGGATAGCCTTTCCTCCCATCTCCTTGCATATTTCCATAGCCTTTTCAACTGCAGTTTTTTCACCGGAGATAACCGTTTGCTCGGGAGAATTGTAGTTGGCGGGTTCTACCACACCGAACTGGCTTGCCTGCTCGCAGGCACTTTCCACCTTCTCCGGTGGTAGCTTTAGAATTGCCGCCATGGCGCCCTTTCCCTCGGGCACCCCCTCCTGCATGAGCTTGCCCCTTATGTGTGCCAAACGGACCGCCTCAAAGAGCTCCACACCACCCGCCACCACCAAAGCGGAATACTCACCCAAGGAATGCCCCGCCACCACATCGGGCTCAGGAAAACCGAGCTCCCTCATAACCCTGTATATGGCAATGGAAGTGGTAAGAATGGCGGGCTGTGTGTTTATGGTTTTGTTTAGCTCTTCCTCCGGTCCCTTAAAGATAAGGGTAGGGAGGTCGTAGCGCAGTGCCTTCTCTGCAGAGTGAAAGGCGTCTGTAGCTGTGGGAAACTCCTTGTAAAAATCGTAGCCCATGCCCACATACTGAGAACCCTGTCCGGGAAAGATGTATGCAAGTTTTCCCATAGCTTTAAGATTTTAAACCTTCTGCCTATGCTCACAACTTCTTTACTTCCCTTCCTAGCTTTTCCTCCACCGATTTGACCTTGGATACAAGCCTGTTGGATTTGCCCTCTCTGTAATCTATCTTCATGGTTATGGAGATCCTTGGGCAGTCCTTTTTTAGCTCTTCAAAGCCCTTTTTGAGGACATCCATCACCTCATCCCAGCTTTCACCCTCAATGATGGTGCCCATGGGTGTGAGCACGTAGGGTAGCCCAGATTTGTCCACCACATCCACCACCCTTGCCACATACTGGCTTACGCTTTCACCTTTACCTAAGGGGGTCATGCTAACAAATACAAGGACGCTCATGAAAAAGATTATAAAACAAGCCCCTTTATGATTTCCTCCTTCTTCATCCTCAGAACATCCACTCCAAAGTGCAAAAAGCCATACATTAAGAGTATCCTATCGTCTATAAGCCTGCCCTTTGCGTTGTTTTCAAGGATTTTAAAGAGTTTTTTGACCTCCTCCTGTGCCTTTGATTCTTCCACTTTTCTGTCTGATATGAGGACCTCCACCATTAGTTCTTTTAAGGGCTTTAGCTTTTCTAAAAGCAGGGTGGTTTCTTCAAAGAGGGCGGGGGGCTTCAAACCTTCCCGCTGTAGTGTGCGCTTTAGTAGGTTTGCCCTGAGATGTCCTATGCCTTTCACTCCCGCCAGACTGGACCAATCTTCGCTCAGCCCAAACTTTACCGAGTGGGCAATCAAAAGAAGTTTTTGGTCATTCCCATGCAAAAAGCCGTTCCTTCTGAGCTCCCACAGAAGCTTTAAAAGGTGCAATGCATCCGTGCCAAGGTAGGAAAACTCTCCCGGTGGATGGCGCAGGTTGGGATACTTAAAGGTCAGACCCTCCGTATAAAAGAGAAACTGATGGGTGTTGTCCTCAAAACAGTTTTGACCACAGCCCGCCAGCATGCCCCTAACGTAGTGATCATCCTCTTCAAAGCTCTCTCCCTTTTCCACAAAGTCGTAAAGCGTATCAAAGCGTTTGGTGTAAAGTAAAGGTCTGATAACCGCCAGAGTGGGCAGGCTGAAATATTGCCTACGGAGGAACTCCTCCAGCTTGGTGGGAGGTAGCCCGCTTCTAACACACAATAGCCCCTTGGGTGTTAGGGAATTCTTCTCAAGGTATGCCCTTTGCCTGAGAAATTTTTCTACATTCTCTATTGCCCTCTTTGACACTTGACTGAAGGAGTAGAACTTTTCCAAAAACCTTTGGTAGTTAAAGCCTTCATAAAGATAGCCAAGCAGGATAAAAAAGCTTAGCACGTCTATGTTTTTTTCCTCCTGAATGGCGGTTTTAAAACCCTGAGAGAAGGTCTTTGCTATGAGGTCCTCCACAAGGCTTGAATTGCCACCATGAATGATGAGATGGGAATAGCCCCTCTCCTTTAGCCCAAGCCTTCCTGCCCTGCCCTCCATCTGTAAAAGGTCCAACTCATCGGGTATGCACATCCACTTTCTGTTTTTAAAGACCCTTACCACTATGAGCACCCTGTCTGCGGGCAAATTTACCCCATAGGCTAAGGTCTGTGTGGCTATGAGAAGTGGGAGGTTTCCTTCTCTGAACTCCCTTTCAATGGCTTCCCTCTCCTCCTTTGGCACATCCGCGTTATGAAAGGCAATCTCTGGAGGTCTTTCTTCATCCATCTCAAAGGGCAGTGTTTGGTTAAAGATGCCCACCTTTTCCTTGGCGGCAATTTCTAAGAGCTTCCATCCCAGCCTCTTTTGAGGCACAAAGAGTATAGTTTTCTCGTCGGGCTTGCTAAGCTTCCAAAGGGCATCCCAAAGTTTGCAGGGGACTTTGTCCTCCTCGCAGACCTCCATAAATTCTCGCAATGAGTGATAGAACCTCTCAAGGGGCACCGGTCTCCACTGGCTTTTTAATAAAAGCTGTGAGGAGGTCCAAAGGGCGAGCTCCTCCACACCCGGTATGGTGGCAGAAAGCCCAAGAATGGGAATGCCCTCCTTTAGACAGTATGCCAAAAGCTCCTCCACCACCCAACGCTTTTTTATTTGATGCACCTCATCCACAACCACTGCAGAGAGCTCTTTTACCCACCGGGCGGAGTTCCTGAAGGCTTGAACCAAGCTCTCGTAGGTGCATACCACCAGCTCACCGGATGCATCCTTGAAGTTCTCCACTACCCTATCCCCTGTCCTGACATCCACCTTCTTGTAGAACCTTCTTAACTCCACCGCCTTTTCATAGACTAGTGCCTTTGTGGGTGCGGTGTATGCCTTTCTTCCTTTAAACTTTTTAAGGAACAGATAAGAGAGTAAGCTCTTGCCCGCGGAGGTGGGCGCAGAGACTATGGCGTTGCCCTTTTCGTAGGTGTGATAAAAAAGCGTCTGAAGGGGGTTCAAAAGGGGATAGGGAATGTTTGGGTCTATCTCCTGCGATGGGATAAGCTCAAGGCTCCGCTTTTGGATTTCCCCTTCCCTTCGGAAAACCGCTTTGCCGGAGGGTGGGTTTATGCTAAACTGACTTTCTGGCAGGAGGTATATGACTTGCATTAAGAATATTTAAAACCTTTTTGGAGAAAAACTTTCAAAGTAGATGGATTTTTCGTTATCCTTCAAAAGACTTTTCATTAGATGGGCGGTGATGGGGGCAAAAAGTATGCCGTTTCTGTAATGACCCGAAAGCAGGGCGTAGTTCTCCCCCAACAAAAACACGGGCTTTTCGTCGGGAGTTGCTGGTCTAAAGCCGTATAGAGTGGCTAAAACCTCTCCCTTTGCAAGGGATGGGGCTATTTTGGTGGCGTTTAGGCACAGGCTTGCCAGACCCTCCACCGTGTTTCCACCCAAAAAGCTAACATCCTCAGAGGTAGCACCTATGTACATGTACCTGCTCCTTGGGATCAGGTAAGAAATGGTGGAGTAATGAACTACCTCAAAGGGCTTGGCTTTCACCTTTAGGGCTTGTCCCTTTATGGGATAAACGGGCACATCAAAGAGCTCCTTAGCCCATGCCCCCGTGCAAAAGATGTAATAGTCTGCGGTGTAGGTTCTCTTAAGACCCTTTAAAGCTTCCACTCTATCTCCCTTTTGCTCAACTCCGACCACCTCGTCAATCTCTATGGGCACGCCCAAAAGCTCCATAGCCCTCAAAAGGGCATCCATCAGATTCTCCACATCCACCCACCCCTCTTCCAAGTAATGCACCAAAAGGGAAACCCTTTGGGAAAGGTATGGCGGTCTTTCCAAGAGCTCCACCCTGTAGCCTTTTCCTTTGTAATCTTCTGCTTTCTTTACAAGCTCCTCCTCTCCCTCAAGAACTACCCTGTATATGCCATCAGTCCAAAAGTCAATCTTGAGCTTGGAAACATCCTCCACAAGCTTAACATAGTCCGGATACATCTTTAGGCTTTTGTAAGAAAAATCAAAGAGGTCTCCCTCTAAACCCTCCGAAAAGGGTGCCAGCATACCACCCGCCACCCAAGAGGTAGCTTCCTCTGGGTTTCTTGTGATCACCTTAACCTCAAAGCCCTCCAGGGCAAGGTATAGGGCTGTGCTGAGCCCAATGATGCCACTGCCTACCACCAAAACCTTCATGGGCGCTTGGGAAATAGTATAAGTTTTTCCTTTACAGAATAATAGCCAAAGGTGTAGGGTTTGACCTCCTTGGGTAGCACTTCAATGTGCATATTTTCAAAAACCAGCTTTGTTTTGAAGGGCATAAAGGGATGAAGAAGATAGGCAACCACAAAGAGCCCGTCCGTTAGGGTGTATAGCACATCCGCCAGATCCTTTCCTGTCAGACCCCAAGGTGCCTTGCGATCCACGTACTTGTTCAAGAAGGAAGAAAGCCTAAAAACCTCCTCCAAGGCATGGTAGAAATCCACCTCCCTCATAAACTTTTCGTAATTTTCTATAACCTCCGCACAAAAGTTGATATACTCTTGGTCTTTATCTCCCTCCACTCTACCTCCCAAGTATTTTAGGTCCATGGCAAGGACCCGGCTAAAGAGGTTTCCTATCTCGTTGGAAAGCTCTCCCACTATTCGGTTCTTTAGTGCAGACTTGGATATATCTCCATCCTGTCCAAAGGGAACCTCCCTGAGGAGAAAATACCTTATCTCGTCAAGCCCATACTCCTTCACAAGCTCGTAAGGACTTATTACATTTCCCAAGGACTTGGACATCTTCTGCCCTTCCACCTTCCACCAGCCGTGGGCAAAAATGCTTCTGGGCAGTGCATAATCCAAAGACATCAAAAAGGCAGGCCAATAGATGGCGTGGAACCGGAGGATGTCCTTTCCCACCAGGTGCAGGTCGGGGGGCCAAAGTTCCATCTTGTCATAAATCGCAGAAAGATAGTTAAACAGGGCGTCAAACCACACATAGATGGTATGGTCTGGGTCAAAGGGCACCGGTATGCCCCACTGAACCCTATGGCGGGGTCTTGTGATGGAAAGGTCTCTCAGTCCCTGTTTTACAAAGGATAGGACCTCGTTCTTTCTGTAGGAGGGTAGAACAAAGGTGGGATTGTTCTCAATGAGCTCTTCTACGGCGCTTTGGTATTTGCTGAGCCTGAAAAAGTAAGAAGGCTCCTTTATATACTCGCAAGGTTTGAGATGGATGGGACACTTGTTTCCCTCAATTAATTCGCTTTCGGGTTTGAACTCCTCACAACCCACACAGTACCAACCTTCGTATTCTCCAAGGTATATGTCTCCCTTCTCGTAGCACTTTGTGAAAACCTCCTGGACGAGCTTTTTGTGCCCTTCGTCGGTGGTTCTGATAAAGTGGTCGTAGCTTATGCCCAAGAACTCCCAGAGCTTTTTAAAGTTTTCTGCGTTTTGGTCTGCCAACTCCTGTGGAGATATGCCCCGCTCTTCCGCAGAACGCTGGATCTTTAGTCCATGCTCGTCCGTGCCCGTGAGGAAAAAGACCCTATAACCTCTTAGCCTGTAAAAGCGTGCTAAGGTGTCTGCGGAGATGTTGGTGTATGCGTGTCCGATGTGGGGCGCATCGTTCACATAGTATATTGGAGTTGTAATGTAGAACTTCATGAGCTTATAATTATACTACCCTCGCAACGGGACAGGGTGAACCCCGCCAGGCCCGAAAGGGAGCAACGGTAAGCCTGCCGTCTCGGGTGCGGGGGCTTTTCAAAATGAAAAAGCTCATCTTTCTTGTAAGGCATGCCCAAAGTGAATCTAACGAGAAGGGAATATTTCAGGGAAGGCTTGACAGCGACTTAACTCCTTTAGGTTTTGTTCAAGCACGCCTTTGTGCAGAAGCACTCAAAGACAAGGGCATAGAGCTCGTGATCACATCCCCCCAAAGGAGGGCATACAAAACCGCCCAGACCATAAGCGATGTTTTGGAAGTTCCCCTACAGGTAGATGAAAGGATCAGGGAGATGTCCTTCGGAGACTTTGAAGGCAAGCACTTTTGGAGTTTGGTGGAAGAGCACAGGGAAACCTTTACCAACTGGTTGATGGACCCCGTCAGTCATCCTTTACCTACCCAAGAGGATATGAGTGAGTTTGAAAAGAGGGTAGGCAGTTTTTTGGAGGACTTAAAGAAACTGCCACATCAGAAGTTATGCGTAGTAGCCCACGGGGGTACCCTGCACGCCATTGTGTGCTTGACAACC
>DAIUER010000039.1:0-6419 GCA_036845005.1 Thermocrinis sp. | reverse complement strand
ACCCCTGCCCGGACCCACTGGGATTTTCTGTCCCTTAGCCCAGTTTATAAAGTCCTGCACGATCAGGAAATATCCCGCAAAGCCCATCTTTTCTACCACGCTGAGTTCAAACTCAAGCCTGTCCCAGTATTCCTTGGAGTCTTTGGCAAGCCCCTGCTCAATCCTCTGTATAAGTCCCTTTATGGCAAGCTCCTTCAATAGCTCAGCCTCCGAGGAGTTTTCAGAAAAGCTTGGGAGAAGATAGCCCTTATTTTCAAGCACTTCAAACCTATCCTGGCACTTTTCCGCTACCTCCAGGGTGTTTAGCAGGGACCTTTCCCATCCGTCAAACTTTCCTTTGAACCTCTCCCACATCTCCTGTGGGCTGGCAAAGTGTAGGTATTCGTTGGCGCATTTGAATTCGCCCTTTTGAAGCTCGTTCAGAGTTTTCTTCATCTGCACCGCCATAAGCACCTGATGGGCTATGCGGTCCTCCGGTAGTAGGTAGTGGGCATCCCCAGTAGCCACGAGCTTAACTCCCAACCTTTTGCCGATCTCAACCAGATGCCTGTTGGCAACCTCTTGCTCTGGAAGTGAGTTTGCCTGAAGCTCAAGGTACAGGTCTTCTCCAAAGAGTTCCTTGAACTTCTTTACCCAATCCTCTGCCTTTTGGACATCCCCTATGCTGGCGTAGTAGGTAGGCACACCCTTGAGGCATGCGGTTATGGCTATTAAGCCCTCCGAGTATTTTGAAAGTAGCTCGTAGTCTATTCTTGGCTTGTAGTAAAAGCCCTCCTTGAAGGCAAGGGAGGAGAGCTTGTAGAGATTTTTTAGCCCCACGTCGTTTTTGGCAATCAGGATAAGGTGGTGGTTGTATCTATCGGTAATGTTGTCCTCTGAACCCTTGCCCTTTCTGTCAAAGCGAGAACCCGTGGTAAAGTATGCCTCCATACCCAAAAGGGGCTTTATGCCCTGTTCTTTCATGCTCTTGTAAAAGTCCAAGATCCCAAATAGGTTTCCGTGGTCTGTGATGGCAACCGCTGAGTAGCCAAACTCTTTAGCCTTGCTTGCCAGGTCCTTTATCTTTATAGCCCCGTCAAGGAGGGAGTATTGGGTGTGCAGGTGTAAATGCACAAAGTCCGCCATGGTTATATAGCATAACAGAGTCCGCTAAAGTTTCAACTCAAAAAAAGGCTGTTTTCTGCTGTATTTAAAGCTTCTAGTCTCTGGCAACTTTTCCAATATGAAAAGTTTTTCGTGCTCTATGAGTAGAAAGTCCTTATCTTTTTTCTTGTTCCACACCTCCCGAGTTGTCTTCATCTTGTGCTGAACTTTTATTACTTCTTCCTTTAGCACAAAGCCCACATCAAGGGCTAAAAGTAGTGCGTATGTGGTTATAGGAATATAATGCCTTTCGCTTCTCGTATCTCCCACCAAAATACCAAAAACTTTTTCCTTTTTTAGCACTCTATAACACTCTTTTAGAACATCTTTCAGCATTCTTAAATACTCCTCAAGCTTTTTTGTCCCCGAGAGGTCTCCCTCTGTTTTCTCTTTGTTGTAGCCCACTATGTTTAAGTATGGTGGATGAGTGAGTATTAGGTCTATACTTTCGTCCTGCAGCTTTTCTAAACTTCTTGCGTCTCCATGGAAAACCTTAAAGCGGGCTAACTTCCTTTGATTGTTCCCAAACAGTGAGGGCTTAGCTTTTTGTTCTTCAAAGGCTTTAAGGAGCCAATATAAACGATGATAGGTCAAAATGGCGGATTGCAGGTTTAAATCAACCGCAATGCAGTTTCTACCAAGCAAAACTGCCTCTATGCACGTAGTCCCAGAACCCGCCATAGGGTCAAGGACAGTATCTCCCTCTTTTGAATATCTCTCTATTAAAACCCTTGGGATCTGTGGAGGCCAGTTTCCTCTGTAATTTCCTCTGTGGGTTGCCCACCCACCCCTCTTTGGGAAACTCCACACGGTAGTGTCGGTTGCAGTCATCTCCTCATCCTTTGGCTCAAAGCGTTCCACCTTTATAGGCTCTAAGCTTATTTTTTCCTTCCCTATTTCAACAAACTTATTTTTCTCAATGAAGTCCAAATATTCTTTTTCTGTGATCTCTCTCATTTTTCAAAAGCGTATAACCCTTCTAATATCCTTTGGCTCAAAACCAGCCTCTATTAGTGCTAAAACTGCCAAGACCATCTTAGAACCAAGTTTTGGAGGTGGGTAGTTGGCGTCTTCCTGCAACCCTATCCACTTAAGCGTGTGCAGAAACTTTTCAAGCTCTTTTTTTAATTCCTCCGAAAGTTTTTCAAAGTATCTATTAATCACATTCTCCACAGATAGCCTATCCCTTAAAAGTATAAAGCAGGCATTTATTAGGTATTCTTCTATGTCTGGATGCATTATTCTTAGCCTAAGAAATACCTCCGCTATATCATTATGAGAAGGTCTCTTCATAATCGGATTATACATAGGAGAAAACCTCCAAACAATGAAATCATAATCGCCCTTCATTGCTTCTTGCGTTATCTCTATAAACAATTTATAGTCGCCAATTTCCTCAACAAGTATAAGTCTATGATTGTCCTTGTTGGTTATTTGGAGTTTTTCTTGAAGAAAATCTCGAACATCTTCTGGTTTTGGTAGATCTTGGACTACTCCTATGAGCTTTTCGTAATTTCCTTTTTCAACCAATGTTAAAACTATTCCCGCCCTTGGGTCTGTTTGTTTTTTAGACCTTGCCACAGTAAAATTATATACCCAATGGATCTCAAGGAGTTAGAAAAAATTCAGTTAGACTGTTCAAGGAGGGTTGTCCTGGAGGATAGATTTGAGAAGCTTGAACTGGTGGGTGGAATGGACCTGACCTTTGAAGACATAAAGAAAACACCCACTAGGGCATGGGCAAGTTTGGTGGTGTTGGAACTCAAAAGCCTAAGACCCATCTATCAAAAGGTGGTGGAGGGTGTGGTGGATTTCCCTTACATTCCTACCTTCTTAGCCTTTAGGGAAATGCCCTTGATGTTGGAGCTTTATAAGGAAGCAAAGGTAAAGGCAGATGTCTATTTTATAGACGGGCAGGGTATTGCCCATCCGAGGGGTTGCGGTATAGCGTCCCACTTTGGTGTGGAGACAAACACGCCTACCATAGGGGTGGCAAAAACTATCCTTGTGGGAAAGGCACAAGAGCCTTCGTCAAAGCGTGGGAGCTTTTCGCCCATCCATTATAGGGGAAAGGTGGTAGGTGCAGTCCTTAGAACAAAGGATAACGCCGCACCCATTTACGTGTCCCCAGGACACATGATAAGCTTAAACACTGCCCTTGAACTGGTTTTAAAGACATCTTTGCATCGCATACCGGAGCCCACCCGCCTTGCCCACAACCTTTTGCAAAAGGTGAGGAAGTCAGTATGAAAAGACATCCCTGTATAAAAAGCTTTTTTGCCAATTATGTTCTCAAGCCCCTTTGTCCTGTGGTAAAGCCCGTTTTTAAGGCGGTCTTTAAGATAGAGGTCTTTGGCTTAGATAATGTTCCCCCTGAGCCTTGCATAGTGGCGTCCAACCACAGGAGCCACTTGGACCCTCCCGTCCTAAACGCAGTATTTCCCGAACCCTTGATATTCGTGGCAAAGGAGGAACTCTTTAAAGTCCCCATCTTTGGCAAGCTAATCTCCCACATGGGAGCCATTCCAATAAAGAGAGGTGCAGGAGATGTGCAAGCTTTGAGCACAGTCCTTGAGCTTTTAGAGAGAGGCTGTAAGGTATGCATATTTCCAGAGGGCACAAGGGCAGAGCCTGGACAGTTTCTCAGACCCAAGCCGGGCGTGGGACTTTTGGCTATAAAGAGCAAGAAGAAAGTCCTGCCCGTCTACATAGATGGCACCGATAGGGTTATGCCAAGGGGCAAGAGCTTTCCAAAACCGGGAGCCAAAATAAGGGTGTTCATAGGAAAGCCCAAAGATTATTCCCATGAGAAAAACTACAAGGAGGTAGCCATCAAAATAATGGAGGAGATAAAGGCTTTGAGTCATTTCAAAAACTAAGAATGGAGTTTATAATACCTTCCCTAATATGCACATATTAGTAACTGGCTGTGCGGGTTTTATAGGTTGGTGTGTGTCAAAAAAACTCTTGGAGGAGGGGCATCAGGTAGTAGGCATAGACAACCTCAACGATTACTACGATGTTAGACTGAAGGAATACCGCCTTGAGGACCTAAAGGCGCACAAAAACTTCACTTTTTATCAGGGAGACATAGAAAACCTTGAGTTTTTGGAGGGTGTGTTTAAGAAGTCCTCCTTTGATGCGGTGATAAACGAGGCTGCAAGGGCAGGAGTTAGGGCATCTCTGGAAAATCCCTTTGTTTATTTTACCACCAACGCCTTGGGCACTTTGAACCTTCTGGAGCTTTGCAAAAACTACGGTGTGCCAAAGTTTGTGCTTGCGTCCACCTCTTCCCTTTACGCAGGACAGCCCATGCCTTTCAAAGAAGACCTGCCGGTGAATACACCCATTTCTCCCTACGCCGCCTCAAAGAAATCTGCGGAGGTAATTGCCTACACCTATCACTACCTCTATGGCATAGATGTTTCTGTGGTTAGATACTTTACCGTCTACGGTCCTGCGGGAAGGCCAGATATGAGCGTCTTTAGGTTCATAAAGTGGATCATGGAAGAAAAACCTTTGGAAGTCTTTGGAGATGGTTCTCAGAGCAGGGATTTTACTTACATAGACGACATTGCGGAGGGGACTATATTAGCCCTAAAGCCCTTGGGCTATGAAATAATAAACCTTGGCAACAACCAACCTCACAAACTATCGGAGGTGATAGGGCTTATAGAAAAGTTCACGGGCAAAACTGCGAGAGTAGAAAACAGGGAGTTTCATAAAGCGGACCTAAAGGCAACCTGGGCAGACATAACAAAGGCGAAAGAGCTTTTGGGCTGGCAACCAAAGGTTTCTTTGGAGGAGGGCATAAGGCGAACCGTTGATTGGTTTAAGGAAAACTGGCATTGGCTTAAGGAGATAAAGCTATGAAGGTTTTAGTGACTGGAGGAGCTGGCTACATTGGTTCCCACATGGTAAAGCTTTTGGTGGAAAAGGGGCATGAGGTTTTAACCTTTGATAACCTTTCCAACGGTCACGAGTGGGCAGTCATAAACCGTAGGTTAGTGGTGGGAGACCTTTTGAACTACAAGCAGATAGAAGATGTGCTTTTGGAGTTCAAGCCCGATGCGGTTATGCACTTTTCCGCAAAGGTGGTGGTTCCCGAAAGCGTGGAAAAGCCCTTGCTTTATTATGAGAACAACTTTTACGGCACTTTGAACCTACTGCAGGCTATGAAGAGGGCAAAGGTGGAGTATTTGATTTTTTCCTCCACTGCGGCAGTTTATGGTATTCCCGAAAGAGTTCCCGTCAAAGAAACAGACCCAACAAACCCTATAAGTCCCTACGGCTGGAGCAAGCTATTTTCGGAGCAAGCTATAAAGGACTTTGGAAGGGCAGAAGGTATTAAGTACGGAATACTTAGATACTTCAACGTGGCGGGTGCAGACCCAGAGGGGAAAATAGGACAGGTGAGCAAAAATCCCACACATCTTATCCTAAGGGCACTGAAGACCGCAAAGGGAGAGTTGCCTTACATAGAGGTATACGGCACAGATTACCCAACCCACGACGGGACAGGAATAAGGGACTACATCCATGTAATGGACCTGTGCCAAGCCCACTTGGATGTTCTGGATTACCTTATGAATGGCGGGGAGAGCGATGTGTTCAATGTGGGCTACGGAAGGGGCTACTCGGTGTTGGAGGTTATAGAAACTGTAAAAAAAGTGACGGGCATAGACTTTAAGGTGGTCTATGCGGACAGAAGACCGGGAGACCCACCTCAGGTGGTGGCTGATGCAACAAAGCTAAAAACTCTGGTGGGATGGACTCCCAAACACGACGACCTGGAGTTTATAATCAAAACCGCATGGAATTGGGAGAGGAACTATATTTATAAAGAGTGAAAGAGTTTGAGATATTGGAAGCTTTAAAGGAAGTGAGAGACCCAGAGATCCCTCTGGATATAGTAAATCTTGGTCTCATCTACGGCGTGCAGGTTAAAGGAAAAACCGCCTACATAGATATGACCTTTACTGTTCCGTCTTGTCCCGCCAAGAATTACTTTGCAGAGCATATAAGGGAGCTGATACTTAACAAATTTCCCGAGTTGGAAGAGGTTGTGATAAACTATTTTTTTGAGCCACCTTGGAATAGTAGTATGATAAGCGACGAGGGTAAAGAAAAGCTAAGGAGTATGGGATGGAACCTTTAGGAGATAAGTTTAGGGCATTGGCGGAAGCCATAGAAAGGGAATCCGTTTTGGTGCACAGGGCTGCACTCATTGACGGGTACAGAGACATATACAAGTTTTCAAACCTGGGCATAGATAA
>DAIUER010000038.1:0-6472 GCA_036845005.1 Thermocrinis sp. | reverse complement strand
AGGCAATAGAAATAGGGCTTGAAGCTATGGAAAAAAGGGCAGAAGAACTTGCACTCCAAAAAAAACTTGAGCTAAGGGATGAGCTTACGAAGGAATTGGCAAGTAAGGCGGATTTATTGGCATTAAAGGCGGAAATGCAAGCGATGGAAGCAAAGCTTGAAGCAAAGATTGAAAAGGTTAGGTCGGAGCTCAAGGAAGAAATCTTCAAACTTGAACACAAACTTAATATCATTGACCGCAAATTTACCATAATGTTTATCATCCTCTTTTTCACGCTGATACTCGTCAATCAAAACGCCCTTGAATTTTTGTTAAAGGTTTTGGGACTTATAAAGTAGAATTCTAATCACTCCTCCCCTTCCACCGGTGGGATTTGGGTGAGTTGGGAGAGGACTTTCAAAATATTGTTTTCCAAAATGTTTAAGTAAGAATATCCTTTATCTGAAAACACATTTGTTTCAATGTAGTCCCAATTCATGGGTAAAGCTTGTCTGGCAAAAGTTGTAGAAACCTTTTCCCAGGTTCCATCCCAATGGCAAAGTGTAGAGTTTGTATCCGCCATCCTGCTTGGTATAAACCCCAAATAACTCACCACCGCCTTAGCGTAATCTTTATCGTAGCCCTCTTCTAACATCTTTTTATAAGCAAGTCGGACTTTCTCGGTAAAGGTAATTAAAGCTAACTTTTGGCGGGAGTTGAAAAGGTCGCCCCAAGTGTTCATACCATAAACCCATACATTGATTACGCCAAAAGTTACAGGGACTCGTCTTAATGGCTCATCCGGCACAGGGTCTATTCCCCATTCCTCCCAAAGTCTTTTCCTTTTTTCTTCCAAATACTCTTCCGCTAATCTGTAAAACTCCAAGTCTTTTTCTGTTGCCAATCTGTAGCTTTTGCCCTCGCCTTTTTGGGAGCTCAAAACTACTGCGGTCATCCTTTGGCTTGCCTTTCCTTCTCTGAATAGCATTCGGACATCGTCATCCTCTATTGTGCTTCCACACACAAGGCAAACTGCCTTTGCCCTTGCGGTTGTGCCCTTTTCTGGGTCAAAGTTTTCGGGGACTTTTGGCTCAAAGCCTTCCACCGAACTCTCCAAAACCTTCCACTGGTTGCGGTTCTTTTCCACTATGGCAAACTCCACCCGTTTGTTATGCACAAAAGGATAAAGAGAAATGTTTTTCTTTTCCTTTTTGGCAAGCCAAAACTGACGGATTAATGGAATTTCCGCACCGCACAGGGGATTTTGGCAGGGTATAGTCCTTGCCCATAGGTATCCTACGGGTATGGAGCCATCCTCGTCCTTTGGATAAAACCTTCCTATCTCTTTTTTTGCGGATTCCAATACCCACTCTCCCCACCTTTGGACATCCTTTATAAGAGGGCTCTCTTGTTTTTCTTGCTTGTAAAACCCGTTTTGTTCTACCACTTTTTGGGGTCTTCCATACTTTTGGGGATACTCAAGGACGCATTTTAGTATCAAGACCGCCACCGGGTTGTAATCAATGGCATGGGTTTCTAAACCAAGCCGTAGGCACTCCAAGGGAATTGAGCCACCGCCCGAGAAGGGGTCCAAAACCCTCAAAACCTTTCCACCGTTTTCCTTTTTTATTTCCTCCCTTGCCCTTTCTATGAGTTCTTTGTTGAGGGAATTTTCCCACTTGGCAATCTTCAAAAGGAATTTCTTTTTTTCCTCTATGTTTTCCGCAGACACCAAAGCAGAGTAGGTGGTTGCCCTTGAGGCTATTAAGGGTCTTCTTGCCCACCATATATGCAGTGTGGATATGTGCCCGTGTCTTATGTTTTTTTCCCTTGCGGACTCTTCGCTGATTTCCTTTATTGGAAGCAGTTCTTCAATGAACCTCTTCATGCCTTTCTCCCTTTTCCTTCCATTCTTCCGGTGGCACTATATACCTAACATCCACAACCCTTTTATCCATTTTAAGCCTTTCTGCGGGGTTGTTTATTGTGTAAAGGGTTGGGTTTGTTTGGGCGTTGCACAAAACATACAGCCAATACTTTTCCTTAAGTTGCCTTGCCTTTAGGTATTCGTTCATTGTTAGCTCCACATAGGACTCATCGCTTCTTGCTTTGACCTCTATGTATCGGATTTCTCCTTTGCCCTCTGACCTTATATCGTAGCCAAGGTTTTCCTTTGAAACATCCTTTGGCTCCCTTCCCTGAGACCTCTCATAAGCCATTGCAAACTCCATCCCTATCCTTTCCACCTCCTCATCCGCCAAGCCCTTTTTATACTTAGGACGCACATAAAAGATACCCAGAAGATTTGAAGCACCAGGGGTAAGCTTCTTTTCTTTATGGATTTGGTTCCTCAACTCCTCCAAAGCTCGCTCGTAGCTTTCTCTTCTTTCTTTCAACTGGGCGATTTTGCCTTCAAGGTTTTTCTCTCCCTTTTCTTTTCTTTCCTCAAGCTCGTAAATTTTCCAACCTAAATCGTCTATGAACCTTTCCAAAGACTTCACTCCGTATTTTTGCTTTATCCTTGCCTGCTTTTCCCTTTCCTTTAGTATTTCCTCCTTGTATTGGTTGATTAGTTGGTAAAATAGCCCTTCTGCCTTTTTACTTCCTTCTTCAATGTTGTAAGTGGGCACTTGTGCTTCTTCATCCACTGGCACCAAATCCCAAAGGATGTTAAGGTTTATAGGGGATAGCTCCTTTCCGTTGTCGTAAATACAAAAGAGTTTTTTTCCTGCGGTCTTGCCCGTTCCGTCTCTGACCTCTCCCTCAAAGAGCCACAAAAATCCCTCAAGCCTTCCGGAGGGGTCCTCAAAGACCGCACCATTCAAAAGCCTTTCTTTGAACCTTTCAAGTATAAGGTCTATGAGGTTTTCCAAAAGGGGATGCCCAAAGGAAATAAATTCTACCTCTGGATTTTTGAAAGCCTTTTCTTTGTCAAAGGTCGCCTTTGGATATTCCCTCTTTACAACCTGTCTGTTCTGCTTTGCCCTTTCCCTTAACTCGTAGGGGACCTCCTCTATGCTCAAAAATCCGTCCTTTCTTTCCTTTACCCTTCCGCCGAGCTTTTCAAGAGCCCTCTTGAACCACTCCTCCACATACTCCGGCACAAGCCTGTTTTCCTTTGCCCTTTCATAGTTTTCTGCAAGCCTTGTGTAATCAATATTTTTCGTCGCCAAAGCCTCCTCAAAGACCTCCCTCTTTAGCCTTTCAAGGTAATCCCTATCTAACTTAACCTCCAGCTCCCTTTCTATTTCTTCCAAGCTTTTTGTTTGCATCACTGCGGAAACTATAAGCTCGTAAAGGTTTTTGTTGGGGAAAACATCACCTATAACATCAAAAACTTTGTTCCCAAGGTCCCTTTCTATCTCCTTCAGCTTTCTGAAGAGTTTTTCTAAGACCTTTCCTTCCCTTGTGTTGCTTGCCACCAAGTTAAAAACATGCACATCCCTCTGCTGTCCGTATCGGTGGATCCTTCCCATTCTCTGCTCCAACCTGTTGGGGTTCCAAGGGATGTCGTAGTTGATCATAATGTGGCAAAACTGGAGGTTTATGCCCTCTCCCGCTGCGTCGGTGGCAATCATAACATCCGCCCAATCTCTAAAGTCCTTTTCTGCCTTTATTCTCTCTTCCAAGGGCATTCCGCCGTGTATGGTGCATACCGAGTAGCCCCAATCCCTTACCTTTCTCTCCAAATACTCCAAGGTGTCCCTTGATTCGGTAAAGATCAAAATCTTTCTGTTTCCTCCGCTCTCCTCTATGGTTTTTAAACCCTCCTCCAAGGCTCTCTTTAGTTCCCTCAACTTTGTTTCTCCTTCCCTTTCCATAATTTCCTTTGTTTTTTTGATTAAGGTTTTTATGGTTTCTATCTCCTGTCTTAGTTCCTCTATGTTCTTAGCCAAGCTCACACTTTCCCACTCCCTTTCCTTCTCAAGGGTTTCATCTTCTGTAGAATCTTCAACCTCCTCCAACTCCTCCAATTCTAAAAAGGCTTCCCCTTTTTCCACAGAACCCGCCCTCAAAAACTCCTCCAACCTTTCCTTCCTTCTTTCCAAGGACTTCAGGAGTGCATAGAGGCTTGACGCAAACCTCCTCTGGAGGATCACCAAGGCAAAGGCTACGTTTCTTTTGTTATTCTCCTGCTCCGCCCTGCCATACTGCTTGCTTATGTAGTCTGATAGCTGGTTGTAAAGCTCCACTTCTGGGTCCGAAAGGTTAAAGGATATGGTCTTCACTTCCCTTTTGGTAAATAAGGGCTTGCCTTCAAAATCCCTTAGGTCTTCCTTTAGCCTTCTTATAAACAACGGATTGTCCCCGCTTTTTATAGATTCCTCTATCATATCTGTAGTGGCAAAAAAGCCTTCCCTTAGCAGGTCCAAAAGTAGTTGGAAGTTCTCTCGGTTTCCCCTGTGGGGAGTGGCGGTCAAAAAGAGCATGTGAGTGGAGTTTTTGGCTAATGTCTGTCCGAGTTTATACCTATGGGTTCTTTTTACCTTTTGCCCGTATTTGTAAGCGGACATCTTGTGGGCTTCATCCACCACCACTAAATCCCAATGACTGCTGGCGATAATGTTTATCACATCCTCCTGCTTGGCAAAATCCATAGAGAGTATTACCTGATGCTTTTCCTGAAGGGGATTGCTTCCGTAGCTGTTTTTTAAGAGGTTTCTGTCAAAGACCTCAAAGTTCTCTTGAAACTTTTCTTTCAGTTCCATGAGCCATTGGTCTTTTAGATGCACGGGGACTACTATAAGAATGCGTTTTGCAAGACCTCTGAGTTTTAGCTCCTTTATTATAAGTCCCGCCATTATGGTCTTTCCTGCCCCCGGGTCGTCCGCTATCATAAAACGCACCTGAGGAAGCTTTAAGGCATACTCATAAACCGCCTCTATCTGAAAGGGCAAAGGGTCTATCTTTGAAACGCTTATTGCCAAATATGGGTCAAAGAGGTATGCATACCTGAGCCTCAGGGCTTCCGTAGCCAAAAAGGCTTCTGAACCTTTGGCAGAAAAATCGGTGCCCTGTATGGTTATTTCCCTTAAATCCTCCTCAGTGAGGAACCAATTGCGGATCTCTCCACTGTGTATGAGCCTTCCGTGTATTACCACTCCCCCATTTCTTTTATCTACCTTTATGACCTCCACCGGCTCAGGGAAAAAGTCTCCCTTGATTATGCTCTTTTCTTTGGGCTCCATCAGATTAAAATCTTATACCATGGGTGTGGGTTTTATCGGTCTTGGAAGTCTTGGAAAGGCAATAGCCAAAAGGTTAATAGACCAGGGTGTTCCCCTTGTGGTTTGGAACAGGAGCAAAGAAAAGGCTCTGGACTTGGGTGCGGAGGTCGCCCAAAGTCCTGCAGAACTAAGCAAAAAGGTAAATACCATCTTTGTTATGGTCTTTGATTCGCAAGCAAGCGAGGTAGTGATCTTTGGAAAGGATGGTTTGGCACAGGGAGACATAAAGGGAAAGACCATCATAGACATGACCACCAATCATTACAGGTATGCGGAGTTTGCGTCCCAAGAGTTAAAAAAGTTGGGTGCGTATTATCTGGATGCCCCTGTGCTTGGGAGCGTGATCCCCGCCCAAAAGGGAGAGCTAACCATACTGGTTGCCGGAGAAAAGGAGAAGTTTGAAGAGCACAAAAGCCTTTTTGAAAAGTTCTGCTGGGCTATCTACTATGTGGGAGAGGTGGGCAATGCCACAAAGCTAAAGCTCATAAACAACATAGTTCTGGGTGGTTTTATGGAAATTTTGGCGTCCGCCATAGCTTTGGGCGAGAGGGCAGGCTTTGAAAAGGAACTGATCATAAACATTCTCAACGACGGTGCGGGCAAGTCCTACATCCTTGACGTGAAAAAGAAAAAGCTTTTAGAAGAGGACTTTTCCACCCACTTTTCCGTGGATTTGATATACAAAGACCTTCACTACGCCCAAGATTTAGTAAAAGACTTAAACGCCTTTACCTTTAGCCTTCAGAATGTAAAGGAAGCCTACGGCTTGGCAAGGGCTATGGGACTAAAGGACTTAGACTTTTCCGCAGTTTATAAGGTTTTTAAAGGAATTTGAGAGCCCTGTCTCCTATGTCTTTCCTGTAATGCATGCCCTCAAAGTGTATTTTTTCCACCGCCTTGTATGCCCTCTCCTTCGCCTCTTTTAAGCCATTTCCCCATGCACAGACGTTGAGGACCCTTCCGCCTGTGGTGATCAGCTTTCCATCCTTTACCTCCGTGCCCGCATGGAAGACTATCACATCCTCATCCCTTATATTCTCAAGACCATAGATCTCCTTGCCCACCTCCGGCTTTTCTGGGTAGCCCTTGATTGCTAACACCACGCACAGGGAACATCTTTCGTCTATGTCCAAGCTTACCTTTTTGCCTTCGTAAAACTCTAAAAGCTTTTCCAAAAAGTCTCCCTGTATTCTCCTCAAAAGGGGCAGTGCCACTGGGTCTCCGAGCCTTGCGAAGAACTCTAAACCCATGGGTCCCCGCGAGGT
>DAIUER010000037.1:0-6652 GCA_036845005.1 Thermocrinis sp. | reverse complement strand
TTTGAGTTTGGAAAGCATAAAGGAAGCCATAGAGTCTTTGGGTTACACAGTGGAGAGGGAGGAGGTTAAACAGTATGAACCTTACATATTAGCCTTTTGCTGGCTGTCTGGTGTAGTTGTTATGCTTTCTATGTTTTGGCATAACCCTTGGAGTGTTTATTTGCAAGCCCTTTTGGCAACCCTTGTGCAGTTAGTGGGTGGCTTTAAATTCTACAGGTCAGCTTATTACTCCCTTAAAGCACGCACCGGGAACATGGACCTTCTTGTAGCTTTGGGTAGCACCTCTGCCCTGCTTTACAGCTACTTGGCACTGTTTAAGCTCATTCCTGAGGAACCCCTTTTTGAAACTTCCCTCTTCCTCATTACCTTTGTTAGAACGGGTAAATTTTTGGAGGAGAGGGCAAAGAGAAAGGCAACCGAGAGCCTGAGGAGGATGTTCGGTCTTCAAAGCTTAAGGTTAAAAGTCCTAAAGGAAGGCAAAGAGGAAGAAAAGGGAGCGTACGAGGTTTTCATAGGAGACAAAATCGTGCTTAGGACTGGAGATATGGTTCCCTTAGACTGCAGGCTTGTGGAGGGAAAGGTGGTGGTGGATGAATCCATGCTTACGGGGGAAAGCTTGCCTGTTCTTAAGAAGGAAGGGGACCTTCTGCTTTCGGGAAGCGTAGTGTTGAACGGGTACGGAATAGCCAAGGTGGAAAAGTCCTTTGCCAAAAGCTATGTATCTTTGCTTATAAAGTTAGTGGAATCCGCCCTTGTTAAAAAGCCAAAGGTTCAACGCCTTGCAGACAGAGTATCCCACTACTTTGTGCAGTTTGTTATAGCCCTATCTTTTTTGGTTTTCCTGCTTTGGTTTTTCAAAACGGGGGACATCCAAAAGGCTATTACCTTCTCTCTGGCTGTTATGGTAATATCCTGTCCCTGTGCCTTTGGCATAGCGGTGCCCTTAGCCATAATGGTTGGATTGACAAGGGCTTACCAAAGGGGTGTTCTTGTTAAAAACCCAGAAGCCTTTGAAAAAAAGGTTGATATTCTGCTTATAGATAAAACGGGCACATTAACAGAAGGAAAGCCTAAAGTAAAAGGGGTGCGTTCCTACGGAGATTATCTGGACCTTGCCTACAGCCTTTCTTTAAAGTCTAACCATCCATATTCTGTTGCCATAAGGGAATACTGCCAAAGCCTTGGGGCAAAACAGCTTTCACTAAAGGACTGTAGGGAAGAGGTGGGCGTGGGTGTCTTTTGCGGGGGCTATATGTTGGGAAAGGGCAAAAATGGTCAAACGGTTTTGGCACAGAACGGTAAAGTTTTGGCGGAGTTTTACTTTGAGGAATCCATAAAGGAATCTGCCAAAGAAGTGCTGGAATACTTCAAAAGGATGGGGATTGAGGTTATTTTGGTAAGCGGGGACGAGGAGGAGAGGGTAAAGAAAGTGGCACAGCAGTTAAACATTGAAAAATGGTTTGCCAGAAGGGACCCACAGGAAAAGCTGAAAATTTTGGAGGAGTTGCAGGCTAAGGGCTATAGGGTTGCAATGGTTGGGGACGGGACAAACGATGCACCCGTGCTCGCAAAGGCGGACCTATCCTTTGCCATGGGCTCTGGCACCGATGTGGCAAAGTTTTCCACCGACGTGATCCTAAACTCAGGCTTGGCTGGACTTAGGGAGTTTTTTGAGCTTTCCCAGTGGGTAAGGAAAAGGATAAAGCAAAACCTCCTGTGGGCTTTTGGCTACAATATTTCGGCTATACCCATTGCGGGCGGAGTTTTTTATCCTCACCTGTTTATAAAGCCGGAGTTTGCGGGATTGCTTATGGCCCTTTCTTCCTTGAGCGTGGTCATAAACTCCCTCAGGCAGTAAATTAATATTTAGGGCTATGGAATTTTTTAAGAACTTTTATTCCTATCTTGTGGAAATAGTTCCCTTCTTTGTGTTAGCCATGTTTGTTAGTGCCTTCCTAAAGGCAATGGTTAAACCCTCCCTTTTCCTAAAGTTCCTTTCCAAAAGGCATTCCGCCCCTATATTTACAGCCCTTTTGGGTGCAGTTGCACCCATGTGTTCCTGCTCCATGCTACCCTTTGCTAACTTTATCAACAGCTACTCTAAAGGCTATGGTACTGTTATTGCCTTTTTGATAACTGCACCCACCCTGTCCCCCGTGATCCTGCTATTGACCTATGGACTCTTTGGGTTGGATGTATCCATATATAGGTTTTTGGGTTCTTTGGCTTACGCGTTGCTGGTAGCCTTCGCGGTTGGATACTTCTTTAAAAAACCGCCTACCCTTCAGATGAAAAGGAAGGAGGACTCTTCCAAAAGGTCCGCCTTTTTGGAGGGCTTAAAGGAGCAGTTGCCGGTGGTAAAGTATCTACTCATTGGCATTGCGATAGCATCTCTGATAAAAACCTTTACTCCTGCGTGGCTCACTGCCAGCCTTTCCAAGACGCCCTTGGCTTATCCTTTGATCTCTTTGGTGGCGGTGCCTATATATGTATGCTCCGGCGAGGATGTGGTTTTAGGAAGGGCAATGGTGGATGTGGGTTTTACCACCGGTCAGGCGATAACCTTTATGCTTGGTAGTAGTGGTGTTTGTCTGCCCACCATTTTTGCCCTTTTTTCCTTCCTTCCCAAAAAGGTGGTTTTTGCATACTCTGCGGGCTGGTTTATATTTTCCATACTAACCGGGCTAGCCTATGATGCACTATTTTACAAATAGGGTTTATAATACTGAGAAGGAGGGAAATATGGATAGGTATTCACAGATCCTTCAGGAATTGATTAAAAACACAGGGCTTGAGGGGGCATCTTTGGTGTCCGCAGATGGTTTGCCTATATCCTCCGTGCTTAAGCCCGGTATGGAGGAAGACAGAATAGCAGCCATGAGCGCTGCCATTTCATCCTTAGGTGAAAGGGTGTCTGAGGAGCTGGCTAAGGGGACCTTGGAGCAGATCACCATAAAGGGTCGCGATGGCTATGTTATACTGACCGGTGTGGGAACTGATGCTGTGATGGTAGTCCTGGCGGACAACGATGCCAAGCTGGGTCTTCTTCTTATGGAGATCAAAAAGGCTCAAGAGAAGCTCAGAACACTCATCTGAATTGAAATATTATGGCTCTGACGGGGGACCTAAGAAGTTTTAACTTTGCGGATATTTTCCAGGTAATTGGGAGGGATCGGAAGAGCGGGATCCTCTTTGTGGAGTGGAAAGACCTAACCTGTGCCTATTATGTGAAAGAGGGAGAGATCATTTTTGCCAGACCCATAGATAAGGTTTATAGAGTTTACGCGGATAAGGATTTTGACCTTTTGCTTAGCAAATTGCGCATGAACGCTGAAAGCTTACCAAAAACAATAGAGCGCTTCCTAATTTCACGACTCAACATGAAGGAAGGCATTTTTTCCTTTACGCCGGGGTTCATAAAATACGGAGGGGAATATCCGGCGGTGTATCCAATAGAGGAACTTATAGTTCTTGCATCGCGTAATTTAACTCCAGAGGAGGTTGAAAGGAAGATATCCGACGAATTGCTACTTTTTGAAAGGGTGCCCGACAAGGAAGAAGTCTTACAGAAGGCAAAACTAAACCAAATGGAAGGGCATATTCTTTCCTTGATTGATGGCGAAAGGACAGTCCTCCAGATAAGACAAATAGCCAATCAAGACAGTTTGTTTGTAGATAGAACATTGTATGCCCTTTTAGCCCTGGGTTTGATTAGGCGTAAGAAGAAGGAAGTTAAACAAAAACAAGCACCCATAACCCTTGAACTTCTTGCAAAAATAATAGAAAGGATAAAGTCGCTATGAGGCAGATAAAGAAGATCAAAGTTGTTATAGCTGGACCTTTCGCAGCAGGAAAAACTCAGTTCATAAACACAGTTAGTGAGATTAAAACTATTAAAACTGAGAAAAGAATCCAGCATTCAGGCGAAAAGCAGGTGAAGGATTATACAACCGTCGCAATGGACTTTGGAAAGGTTCGCATAGATGATGAGCACGAACTGTATCTCTTTGGCACCCCCGGACAGTTTCGTTTTGATTTCATGTGGGAAATCTTAGGAGAGGGGGCTTTGGGAATTATCATACTGGTGGATAGCACGGACCCAACAACCTTCCACGAGGCAAGAAAGATCATAAACTTTTTCCAATCAAGGTTCCCCGTTCCCATGGTGGTCGGCGCAAACAAACAAGACATGCCCAACGCTTGGAGCCCTGAGGATGTCCGAATAGCCCTTGATATAAATGAGGAGGAGGGAATTCCTGTTATTCCAGTCTCCGCCATAGACAAAGAAAGCGTCAAAAACGCACTTCTTACTCTCTTTGAGATTATCAGAGTCAATCTTACGGGCTAATCAAGGAAAGTTTGGGCTAAGGTCCAAGCCCATCGTCTCTTCAAAGCCCATCATTAAGTTAAAGTTCTGGATTGCCTGAGAGGAGGCACCTTTGCCCAAATTATCAATAACAGACACCACTTGCAAACAACCCACTCGGTGTTCCCACATGGGATAGACAAAGCAGAGATTAGTCCCAACCACCCACCTCGTATGGGGTGGCTCGGAGGGAACTTTCACAAAGGGTTCCTCTTTGTAGGTTTCCACATAAAGTTCCCTTGGCTCTATCTTCTCGCAGAATACACTTATACTTGAGAGCATCCCCCTTGAAGTAGGCACAACTATCGGTGAAAACCTCAACGGTACATCTATTCCGCAAAGGTCTTTGATAACCCCCTCCATCTCTGGCACATGCCTGTGTTTTTCCAAAGAGTAAGCAAAAAAGTCTCCAAACATCTCAGGAAAATGAAAATGCTGTACGGGTTTTCTTCCCGCACCAGACACACCCGAAAGGGATGTAATGACGATTTTTTCTATGTTTATAGCCTCCTTTAGAAGTGGATAAATTGCCAAAAGCACGGAGGTAGGATAACACCCCGGGTTGGCGATCAAGCTTGTGCCTCTTATCCTCTCCCTGTATATCTCTGGCAGACCGTAAACTGCCCTCTCCAAAAGCTCTGAATGTTTGTGCTCAAAGGAATAATAATAAGGATAAAGGGAGGGATCCTTTAACCTGTAGGCACCGGAGAGGTCTATTACCTTTTTACCCTCTTCCAAAAGTCTTGGCACCAGCTCCAAAGAGCCCTCGTGGGGCAAACACAGAAAGGCTACTTCATAGTCCTCTTTTGGTTCCTCTGTAAGCGTTAGGTTTCCAAGTTCTCCGTAAAAGAAAGGGAATACCTCCCTTAGCCTTTTACCAGCTTGGGACTGAGAGATCAGGGCAGAAACCTTTACCTTGGGATGGTTTTGGAGCAGTCTTAAAAGCTCTACACCAGTGTATCCGGTAGCCCCGTATATGGCAACTTTGATTATCTCTTGCTCCACCTGTAGGCTTTCCTTGCCTTCATCAAACCATACTTCTTGCGCTCCTTCTCCCTTGCGTCCCGTGTCAACAGACCCGCCTTCTTTAGCGTTTGCCTGAGCTCTGGGTTGTATTTCAGAAGGGCTTTGGCAACTCCGTACATTATGGCTTCCGCTTGCCCGGAGATGCCTCCCCCCTCAACGGTGGCGTATATGCCAAACTTACCCTCTAAACCAGTGAGCTTTAGAGGGAACATTACCTTTCTATAAAGGGTCTCCCTCTGAAGATAGTCCTTAAGTTCAAACTCTTTGCCACTGTCCTTTGACTTAACCACTTGTTTGTTTGTATCTTTGACCAACCAGACCCGGGCTATGCTCTCCTTTCTCCTGCCAGTGCCATAAAAGGCATTGTCAAAACCTATCTTAAAGTCCTTTAACTGCCTGATCATGCTTTAACCTCCAAGGGTTGTGGCTTTTGAGCTTGATAGGGATGGTTCGGTCCCACCACCACTTTGAGCCTTTTTAGCATTCTGTGACCTAATTTGTTTTTAGGAAGCATACGCTTAACCGCAAGCCTTATCACTTCCTCTGGCTTTTCCTCCAACATCCACCGGAGGGTCCTTTCTTTGTGTCCGCCGGGATAGTTGGTGTGGAAATTATAGACCTTCTCTTCTAGCCTGTTGCCCGTAACCCTCACCTTCTCTGTGTTTATTATCACCACAAAATCTCCGCAATCAACATCCTGCTGATAATAGACCTTGTGCTTGCCCATCAAAAGCTTTGCCACCTCGCTGGCAAGCCTTCCAAGAACTTTGCCCTCTGCGTCTATCACCCACCAGCTTCTGACCACATCCTCGGGTCTTACCCTGTAAGTCTTCATCCTTTCACCTCTCCAAAGGGATTTCAAGAGGTTTAATTATACCACATCAAGAGGGTAAAGAGGGTATTATAAACCTTTGCCCACTAAGGGCTCTCTCAGAGTGTTTTCCCAGCCTTTCTGAATTTCTCACCCGTAGGGTAAATCAGTTTATCTTATACATTTATGCTTGAGCTTATAAAGTCCGCACCCACCCAGTGTGGAGTTTATCTCTTCAAGAAGGGCAATAAGGTCCTCTATGTGGGAAAAGCCAAGAACATAAGGGAGAGGCTACTGCAACATTACAAGCAAGCCCAAGAGAACAGAAAGGAGCATGCCATAGTTAATGGTTCAGACCGCATAGATTGGATCTTGACCCGCAACGAATACGAAGCCCTGGTGTTGGAGGTGGACCTGATACAACTTCATAAACCCAAATACAATGTCCT
>DAIUER010000036.1:0-6959 GCA_036845005.1 Thermocrinis sp. | reverse complement strand
GGACCTGATCGCCAACGAGCACGCAAGAAAAGTCTTTTTCCTAAGGAGCAGGCTCATAGGCGAAATAAGGAGGTTTTTAGACTGCAGGGGCTTTTTGGAGGTGGAAACTCCCATCCTCCAGCCCATAGCGTCCGGTGCAAACGCCAAGCCCTTCATAACCTACCACAACTACCTTGAGCAGAACCTCTATCTGAGGATCGCCCCTGAGCTTTACCTAAAGAGGCTCATTGTGGGGGGCATAAACAAGGTTTATGAGCTTGGTAAGAACTTCCGCAACGAGGGTGTAGATACTACCCACAACCCGGAATTTACCATGCTTGAGTTTTACTGTGCCTACTGGGACTACAAGGACCTTATGGTCTTCACAGAAGAACTTTTCTCTTACCTGTTAAATCAACTTGTGGGTGGGCTAAAGATAACCTACCAGGGCAAGGAGCTAGACTTCACACCGCCCTTTAAAAGATACCGCTACTTTGAACTTCTGGAGGAAAAGACGGGCAAAGACAAGGATTTCTTTTTGAGGGACGTTGAAGGTCTTAGAAAGTTGGCAAAGGAAGTGGGAGTGCCCAAGGCAGAAACGCTAACCCATGCTAAGCTAATAGACAAGGTCTTTGACTTGCTGGTGGAGGATGAACTTTGGGGACCTTGCTTTGTGATAGACTTTCCAAAACTGCTCTCACCCTTGGCAAAAACCCACCGAGAGGACCCAGATTTGGTGGAGAGGTTTGAGCTATTTGTGGCAGGCAAAGAGATAGCCAACGCATACACAGAGCTAAACGACCCTGTGGAGCAGAGGGAGAGGTTCTTGGAACAACTGAAGGAGAAGGAAAGGGGAGATGAAGAAGCTATGTCTATGGATGAGGACTTTATAAGGGCTCTGGAGTATGGTATGCCACCCACCGCCGGCGAGGGTATAGGTATAGATAGACTGGTGATGCTTTTGGCAGATGTGGATTCTATAAGGGAGGTAATACTCTTTCCTGCCCTCAGGCAGAAGACATGAGAGTGGGTGTTTTGGTCTCCGGCAGGGGCTCTAACCTCCAAGCCCTCATAAACGCTTACAACGAGGGAAAAATAGAGGGAGAGATAGCCTTAGTTATTTCCGACAACCCTCAAGCTTACGCCATAGAAAGGTGCAAAAGGCATGGGATTGAGTATGCGGTGGTGGAAAGAAGGGAATTTAAAAGCAAGCTGGAGTTTGAAAGCAGGATGTTGGAGCTTTTGAAGGAAAAGGGCGTGGAGCTGGTAGTCCTTGCGGGCTTTATGAGGGTGCTTAGTGGAGAGTTTTTAAAAGCTTTCCCCATGCGCGTTATAAACATCCATCCTTCTCTAATTCCTGCCTTTCAGGGATTGCACGCCCAAAGGCAAGCTTTAGAATATGGGGTAAAGCTCACCGGTTGCACGGTGCATTTTGTCTCCGAGGAACTTGACAATGGACCCGTAATTATTCAAGCATGCGTGCCCGTGCTACCCCAAGACACCGAAGAGAGCCTATCCCAAAGGATCCTTGAGTTTGAGCATAAGATACTCCCCCAGGCGGTAAAGTGGATTTCTGAAGGTCGTGTGGAGGTAGAAGGCAGGAAGGTCGTGGTAAAGGGTGCCACTTACGGAACCCTTCCCGTCAATCCTCAGTTGGAGGATTTTGTATAATATTTTGTGGGAGGTAAAGATATGTGGAAAAAGTTGAGAAATCCCGCGTTAGCCCTTGCAATAGCTGGTTGGTTTTCCCTTTTTAACTCCGCCCCTGCGATGGCAGGACTTGTAGGCTCCAAGCCCGCCTCCGAGGAGGTGTCAAAGATAAACAGAGAGGAGGACATAAGGACCATTCAGAGGGCTCTGGAGAGCAAAATAGTTCAAGAGAAATTAAAAGCCTATGGGCTCAGCAAGGAGGAAATAGAAAAAAAGCTCTCGGAGATGGACGACCAGCAACTACACACCTTAGCCAAGGCTTCGGAGAAGGTTCTGGCTGGTGGGGACGGGCTTGGGTTGGTTATAGCCCTTTTGGTAATCGCCATACTGGTGGTGATCCTTCTGAAGCTCCTCAACAAGGAGATCATAATAAGGTGATCCTAAAAGTTCCCTTTGTAAAACAGCGGGACCAGTTTTGCGGTCCCGCCTCCCTCAGCAGTGTTTTTGCCTACTATAACTTATACATAGACCAAGATGAAATAGCCAAGGAGGTTTATATTCCCAAGCTAAAGGGAGCCCTTATCACAGACCTTGAAAACTACGCAAAAAAGAAAGGTTTCAAGACGGAGCTCTTTAAAGGGGACCTTGAAAAGCTTAGACAGTATATAAGCAGAGGACTACCTGTGATAATCCTTGTAGATCTGGGCGCGCTTTTTGTTAGCGTGCCCCACTATTTGGTGGTGGTGGGTTTTGACGGGGAAGGTTTTTACGCCCATACGGGCTACGAGGAGATGAAGTTTTACCCTTCCCAAGGGCTGGATAAAATCTGGGGAAGGATGGGAAGGGTGGGCTTGGTGGTTTATCCCCCTTGAATTTTTTCTAAAACCCTCTTGTAGCCCTCCATTAGGTCTCCTAGGTCAAACCTAAAGCGGTCTTTGTCCAGTTTTTCCCCTGTTTTTGCATCCCAGAGCCGGCAGGTATCGGGGGATATTTCATCAATAACCGCCAAACTTCCATCGGGAAGTGTGCCAAACTCCAGCTTAAAATCCACCAGCAATAGCCCATGCCCTTTGAAAAACTCCCTGAGCACCTGGTTGGTTTTCAGTGCCATTTCCTTCATACTTTGGACTTGCCAGTCTTCTGCTAAGTTCAAAAGCTTTATGTGTTCTGCGCATATAAGTGGGTCGTGCAACTGGTCGTTTTTGTAGAAAAACTCCACCAAAGGTGGTTTAAGTTCTAATCCCTCCTCAAGCCCAAGCCTTTTGCATAGGCTTCCTGCGGTGATGTTGCGAACCACCACCTCCAAGTCAAACCTCTTTGCCCTCCAAACCAACATCTCCCGCTCGGATAGCTTTTTTATGTAGTGGGTCCTTATCCCAGATTTTTCCAAAAGCTCAAAGAGAAGGCTGGAGATGGTGTTGTTTATAACGCCCTTACCTTCTATTTCAGCCTTTTTTGTGGCATCAAAGGCGGTGGCACTGTCTTTGAAAAAGACTATTACCTTGTCCTCTTCTTCCGTTTTGTATATGACCTTTGCCTTTCCCTCGTAGAGTTTTTCCATAAAAACATTTTAACAGTATGTCCGAGTGAAGGTTCTACTGTAGTAGAGACTTATTATCCTCTCAAGGTTTTTGAAGATGGAAAAGTCCTCTTCCACCCTTTGCCTTAGGTATATACGGGTGCTCTTGGAAACAAGGTCTGTGCCCTTTATAATAGCTTGGGCTAAGGCTTGAGGTTTTCTCTCCTTGGAAAGGAATTCTTTGAGGATCTGGGTTTCAAGCTCTAAGTCAAAGGCACACACTGGCGTTCCGCTGGCTTGGGCTTCCAAGAAGGCAAAGCCAAAGGTCTCAAAGGGAGATGCACTAACAAATAGGTCCGCACTTGCATAGAGGACGGAGAGCTCCCCTTTTTCCAAGTAGGGTATGTAGGTTAGATTGTTAAATCTTTTTGCATACCACTTTACCAAAAAGCTAAGGGGTCCTTTGCCTACCACTACCAAGTGAAAGAGGGATGGGTCCAAAAGCTCGAAGGCTTGCAAGAGGGTTTTTATGCCCTTTTCTACGCTCAGCCTGCCCGCATAGAGGAGTAAAAATTTCTTCTCTTCCACACCCAGGAGCTTTTTTAGGTAGAAGTCCCGCTTGGAGGGATTAAAAAGCTCCGTATCCACTCCCATTGGTGCGTAATATACACTCTCAAAGCCAAGTGTGTCAAACTCCCTTTTATACTTCTCCGTAGGAACCAGCAGAAGGTCTGCCTTTTTTAGGCATTTTTCAAAGACATGGTTTAAAAGCACCTTTTTAAAGGGGCTTGGCACTGGCATAAGTTCTATTTCCCTCTTGGCATCTGCGTGATAAAAGACAGATAGAAGGTAGTTTTTTCTTTTTAGGAAAGGCACCAAAAGATAAGTTCCCCCCAACTCCACCACATCTGGCTTTTCCTCTTCAATAATTCTGTTTATTTCCTTCACGGAAGAAAAGAACCTGTATCCACCGATGAGCCCAAAGGAGGATAGCTCGTAAAAACGACTCCTTCCCACCGTGTAGGTTTTGGGCTTTTTCCCGGGAACAACCACCACATGTTCCACATCCTGGTTTTTCATAAACTCTACCTTGTAGTTTATGTAAGTTTTTATGCCACCGCTGGTGGAATGATAATATGGAGTTATATCCATAAGCTTCATACCTTTACTCCTGCGCGTCCCATAAGCTTGTTTATATAGTCTAAGTAAGTCTCCGTCAGGTCCATAGACTGGGCGTACCTTAGGGCTTCGGCGGACATGAATTCCCTCAGGCGTGGAGATTCCAGCAGTCTTCCCAGCTTTTCCGCAAAATCCTCATAAGAGTGCGCTATAAATCCATTTACTCCCTCTTCCACATGTTCGTGGGATGCACCCTTGCCACTTACCACCACAGGGAGCCCGCTTGCCATAGCCTCCAAGATCACCTGTCCGTAGGTCTCCGTCTCAGAGGGGAACAAAAACACATCCGCACTGGCGTATGCCTTTGCCAGCTCTTCCCCGGTCACATATCCCAAAAGATAAACATTCCTTGGCTTTTTCTTTTCTATTTCTTCTCTGTAGGGTCCATCCCCCACTACAATAAAGGTATCCTCTGGAAAGCTCTTAGCACAGTACAAGAAAGCATCCATGTTCTTTTCCTTTGAGACCCTACCCACATAGAGGACCACATTTCCCCTAACCTGCACTCCAAACTTCCTCTGGAAAAAGCCCTCTTCCTTTTTGGAAGGGTTGAACAGGCTTGTATCCACACCCCTTTTGAAGACCTTTATCTTTTCCTCCCTTACTCCCTTTTCCTTTAAGAGCTTTTTGTAGGCTTCTGAGGGCGTAAAAACCCTTTCACAGGCGTTGCAAAGGAGGGAAATGAGCTTGTAAGAGATGTCCATGAGTTCCCTGCTTCCTGTGTAGGTGTATGCGTAGGCGGGCACATCCGTGTGGAAGGTAAAAGTGGTAGGAAGTCCCAAAGCCTTGGCAACGCCAAAAGCCATAATGCCCAAAGGTCCCGGCGTGGCTATATGCACCCTTGAATAGTTCCTCAAAAGGTCCAAAAGAGTTATTAGGGTCGGCACCCGAAGTTTAAACTCTTCGTAGAAGGGCGTAGAAAACTCAAAGACTGGCTTCAAAAGGACCAGGTTATTCTCTTTAACATTCCCTTCCCAGACTGTTATTACATCTAAGGGTAAGTCATACCTCTGTGCCAATTCCCTGATGATCCTTGAGCTTCTTGCCACACCGTTTATTTCAAAGTGTGTGTCTGTTATGTATGCAAGCCTCTCTTTTCTCTTTGGTGTGATGCCAAAGCTTTTGGCAACCTCTTCTGCCTTTTTTTCCTCGGTTTTTTGCCCGTAGGCTAAAAAGACGGGTGCAGAGTGAAGAATCAAGGCAAGGATGGTCTCGCCGAGGGTGGAAGTGGATGGTTCTTTTAAGAGCCTCTCTAAGGCAAGCTTTGGGACTTTGTCTAAAGCTTCCTTCAAGAGTAAATGCCTCTCTGCGTTGGTGCCCAAGAAGGTCCTCAAAAAGAGCTCCGTCATTGGGTTGTTGGAGTGCATAAAGATAAAGTCCGTAAAGGGCTTTAAGGCGGAGGGAATTTTCCCCTTGTTTAGAAGAAAGTCATAACCCACCCGAGAGACCATGTTCAAAAGCCTTTCGTAGCCCAGCTTTTCCGTATTTACCGCAGTCCTCCCCTCCCTTAAGGCTTGCAAAAACTCCTCCTTTGAAAGGGCTTGGGCTTCTGTCCAAGTTCTCCCCACATCCATACCGCCGTGGTCATCAGAGCCTGCGGTAAAGGATATATAAGGTCTTGTTCTAAGGGACTTTATCTTATACTTTTCCTCAAGCTGATGAATTTTTTCCCATCCCTCATAGAGCCTTGCCAGTTTTTCCTCCGACTCCCTCAGGTTCTCTCCGCGGGTGCCGTTTATGACCTCCCAGTTATCAAACAGAAGGACAAACTTCTCCACCAGGGACTTGGTAATCTTTGTATTCTGCACTGAATACAGAGGGTGTGCCAAGGAGTGGGCTATGTTCTTGGCTTTTAGGTAGGCAACAAATTCATAAACGTTTGCCCTTAGCTTTTTAAGGTCTTCGTGGATCTTTTCATCTATGCCATAAGCCAAAACATGCACCTTTGCCTTTTCCTCCGGAAACTCCACCGTGTATTCACAGCTTATAAAGACCTCCGGCAGGTGGGCGATCTCCAAAACGCCATCTATGGTGTTGTGGTCTGTGATGGTTATGTAGGTCATGCCCCTTTCCTTTAGCCTTTTGTATATTTCCATGGGCTCTGCGAAGCTCTCAGGGCATCCTATCAACTTGCTAAACCATCCACCCGGCAGATTAGACGCCTTGGAGTGAAGGTGCAGGTCTGCTTTTGCTAAAGAGTTCCTCATAGCTAATTACCTCCCTTTCTTTTTTCACTTCCCTTAGAATGGACCTCCAAAGGGCTATCTTTCTTCTGTCCCTGAAATCCCTTGTATGCAAAGATAGCCTCAAAACCTTTGCCCTTCTGTGCAGCTTTAGAAGGGTGGGCACCGCCATCAGGCTAAGAAAGGAAAGTAGTGGTCTGTTGCTGAAGGTAATGGAGGGAGAGGGTATCTTTTCCTCGCTCTGCAGGTCCTTTATGAGATCCCTATAACCCACAGCCCTAAAGCCAAAGGCAGAGAGCACATCCTCCAGCCATGGGTTTGAAAGCCACGCAGGGGGCACAAAGAACTTTGCGGTAAGGGACAGGGCTTCAAAGATGTCTAAGGCTTTTTCTATCTTTTGGTAGGTTTCTTCAATGCCCCCCGCCCCCAACGACACGAACCCGGAAGTG
>DAIUER010000035.1:0-7045 GCA_036845005.1 Thermocrinis sp. | reverse complement strand
TTGCCCCTTAGCCTGTTTAAAACCTCCCTTAAAAACTCCTTTCCTATACCTTTGCCCCAGTAAGCCCGGTCTATTCCAAAGGTCATAACGTGGGCGCAGTCTTCTATCAACCAAAGGATGCAGTATCCCACAAGCTTGCCCTCCACCTCCGCCACAAACCTAACCGAGTAAGGAAGCTTAAACTCCCTCTCAAAGCCCTCCCTACTCCATGCGTCGGTGGTAAAGCTTTCTTTGTTGATCCTAAAGACCTCCGGTAGGTCTTCCTTTTCCATTTCCCTTACCTTTACCATCCCAGTATAATTTTAGCTATGCGTGTTGGGATAATAGGCTTTGGAAATATGGGAAGTGCCTTTGGGGAGGGATTAAAAAGGTCCGCAGAAGTGGTAGCCTTTGACACGGACGCAAGCAAAAAGGAGAAGGCTTTGGAGATGGGAATAGGATGGGCAAAGGACTTGGAATTTTTGGTTGCAAACTCGGACCTTTTACTGCTTGCGGTAAAGCCCAAGGATGCAGGAAAGGTCCTTGAAAACCTCAGGGGAAAAATGGAGGGAAAGATCCTGGTTAGCATTGTGGCAGGGCTATCTCTAAAAAAGATTGAAGAGCTTTTGGGAAGGGAAAAGGTCATAAGATGCATGCCCAACTTGGCTGTGGCGGTGGGCAAGGGTGCTATCGCCTATGTGTGCAACGAGCTTGTGGAAGAAAGGGATGAAGAGAGTTTCAAAGAGAGTTTTTCTAAGTGTGGAAGTTTGCACAAAGTGGAAGAGGGCTTGATGGATGCCTTTACCGCCCTGGCGGGTTCTGGGCCTGCCTTTGTGATGAAGTTTATATCTGCCCTCTGCTTGGCGGGAGTCAGGGAGGGCTTTAGCTACCAGCAGGCAAAGGACATAGTCTTGGACACCATAGAGGGAACGGTCCTTATGCTTAGGACCTTTGGAGGGCATCCGGAGGAGTGGATCAGCAAGGGTGCCTCTCCCGCTGGCACCACCATAGAGGGCATAAAGGTTTTGGAAGAGAGGGCTTTTTCGGGCATCTTAATGGAATGCATAAGGGAAACCACCAACAGATGCAAACAGCTTGGCTGAGCTTTAGGTTCAAGAACGCCTTGGTAGGGCTAAAACTCTACGACCCAAAGGATGGCATATTCACGCTTAGGCAAATTCATTCGGACAGGGTGGTCCTCTTGGATGAAGAAATACAAGAGGAAGGAGATGCTATTATAACAATGAAAAGAAACTTCCCAATAGGTGTGAGGACAGCAGACTGTGTGCCCTTGGCTTTTTTGGGGGAGAGGGCGGTGGGCGTGGTGCATGCGGGATGGAGGGGCATAAAGGCGGGCATTGTGGAGAGATTTTTAGAAAGATTTTTGCCCATTGAGAGGGAACCCTTTGTTTTTGTGGGACCTTCCGCCAAAGCTTGCTGTTATGAAGTAGGTGAGGAATTCAAAGAGTACTTTAAAATGCTACACTACAAGAATGGAAAGTTCTACATGGACACCCAACTGGAGGTCCTAAAAAGGCTAAAGGACTACGGACTAAAAAGGCTCTTTGTTTACGGCGAATGCACCATATGTAATGAAAAGTTTCCCTCCCACCGGAGGAACAAGACCTCTCAAAGAATGATACTTTTTGCCCTGCTAACATGATAGGAGACTTTATACTGTGGCTTGAGGAGACAGGTTCAACCCAAAACATTCTCAAAGACTTCTCCTTTCCCTATGGCACTGTGGTGGTGGCAAACAGGCAAAGGGAGGGCAGGGGAAGGTTTGGAAGAAGATGGCACTCGGAAGAGGGTGGGCTTTATTTTAGCTTTCTTTTAAGGGCGGAGGATTTTAAAGAGCTTTTGCCACTGCCCTTGGTTGTGGGCTACGGCGTCCTTTTGCAAATTGAAAGAAAAGGATTTAAACCTATGCTAAAGTGGGTCAATGATGTGTATATATCGGGTAAAAAGGTCTGCGGTGTGCTCGTGGAAAGGTCTAAAGAAAAGGTAGTGGTAGGCGTGGGCATAAACCTAAATCAGAGGGAATTTCCATCGGACCTTATGGCAACATCCCTTTACATGCTGAGGAATGAAGTCTTTGAAAAAAGAGACTTTCTCCTTGAGACCTTGGAAACCCTTAACAGGGTTTTGGAGGAGTTCAAAAGCTTTGGCTTTGAAAAATTCAGGTCTGCCATAAGGCAAAGGCTTATGTTCTTGGGGGAGGAGGTTGTTGTTTATTCTCGGGAGCCCGTAGTGGGCATATTTGAGGACATAGACCAAGAGGGTAGCCTATTGCTAAGAACTGCCCAGGGGCTTTTAAAGTTCAACGCAGGGGAGGTTAGCCTTAGAGGTTCAAAGATACCTTAGCGTTGTATAGCTTATCTTCTAAACCCAAAAGCCCTGAAGTTCCCTTAGCTTTTTTACGGGGTCTTGGCTCTTCATCAAGCTTGTGCCTATCAAAAAGGCGTCCGCACCAAGATTTTCAAACTCAAGCACCTGCTCCCTCGTTTCTATTCCGCTCTCCACCACCACAAACTTGGCACCAAGCTCTTTAAGTTTTGGCACCAAAGCCCTTGATAGGTTAAGGTCTATCTTCAAAGTTTCCAAATCCCTGTTGTTTATGCCAATAATGTGGGCACCAGCCTTTAAAGCCCTCTCTGCTTCCCTCAGGTCAAAGACCTCCACAAGGGCAGACATACCAAGCTCCTTTGTATAGTTGATGAGTTCCTCCAAAACCCTCTGTTCAAGGGCTCTGACGATCAGCAAAACTGCATCCGCACCAAAGGCTTTTGCCTCAAGCACTTGCAATGGGTCAAAGATAAAGTCCTTCCTCAGCAATGGTAGTGGGCAGTCCTGCCTTATCTCCCACAGGTCCTCCAGGGAACCCTTAAAGTATTTATCCTCAGTTAGAACCGATATGGCAACCGCTCCACCCTCCCAGTAAAGTTTTGCCTGCTCCTTTGGGGAGCCCTCCTTTATAAGACCAGCGGAGGGAGATGACTTTTTAACCTCCGCTATGATCCTTGTTCTACAGCTCTTTAGTGCATCCTCAAAGCTATAAAATCTTTCCCTTTTCTTAACCTTCTCCCAAAGGAATTCCTCGTATTCTTTGTCCTTTCTGAGGGTTTGCCTCTTGTAGGAAAGCACCTCCTCAAGAAAGCTCAGGGATACATCCTCCTGTAGTTTTTACCTTCCTTTTTATAGATGGCTTCCACAAAAAAGCCATTCTCGTATAGCTCTTTGTAGATTTCCCTTGCCTTTTCCTCTCCCTTTATAGCAAGAACTACACCGCATCTTGGGTCTATTTCGTCCGGAATTGGGATAAGCTTAGCCCTTCCCTTTAGATATTTCTCAGCCCTTGTACCCTCCGATATGGCAGAAAAGGTTATAAAGTGGTCTGGCTTTTCCGCAAATGGGTTCAACATCATCAAAATGTGCCTTAGGTGTAGCTTCACTCCAAGAGAGTGGAACTTTATCCAATACCAGAGGGAGGGCTCCACCGCTTCGGAGACCTTTTTAACCTGTGCTATGACCTTGTCCCCTTCCTTTTTCAATTCCAAGAGTTGATTGCCCGTTTGCTTGCACCAATTGAATATGTCCCTCTCAAAGCCCGGGTCCGTGGATATTACGGTTATAACCTCGCCCTCCTTTAGCCTCTTTATGTTCTCGGAGGTGATCACTATTGGCAAAGGGCACATAAGACCAGACAGGTCTAAAACCTTTTCCTTTTCCCTTTCCGAAACCTCCATGGCAACACCTCACACTGCGATCTTTACTGCCTGTTCTTTGTCTTCAAAACCTGCTATATAAAGCTTTAACATCTTGGCACATCTACTTAAATTCTCCTTTAGCTCCGCATCCAAAAGCTCTGCAGGATGGTTAAGATAAAAAACAACCAAAGCATTGCCCTCTTCTAAGCCCACTGGCACGGAGATGGTCAAACTGCTTTGGTCTATAAGGCACTCTTCTACAGAACCGTCCTTCAAAGAAAAAACTTTTATAGCTTTAAGCTTGAACATCTCCTTCACGCCCTTAAGATATTCCTCCGGTCCAGTGCTGTCAAGCAACTCTAATAGTTTAAGTAGCGCTTCCTTCCGCCTTTTTTCCCTTTCAAGGGCTGAAAGTTCCTCCTGAAGACTTCTGTATGCCCTCCTCAGTTCCAAAAAATACCTTCTATCCTTTTGAAGGCTCCTAAGCAACTCTACAGAGGAGGGAGAGATTCCTAACGCTAAAGTTAAAGGAAAAACCAAAAGCCCCTTCAAGCCAAAGTTATAAACGCCAAGGGCAGTAGCAAAAAGAACAGATATAAAGAAAGGCAAAAGATTTTTGGGAAAGCTAAAGAGGGAAGGCACCAAAAGGGAAAAAATAGCCAGAGGTTCCCCCGAAAGTAAAGCCAAAGGTATAAGAAAGACAAAGTCTATGTAATCGTTTAGCCTTCTAAGCTTGAAAGAGTAAAAATAATTCACCAGGGCAGTAGAAAGATAAAGGGAAGACACAACCACTACCACCGCCTTTTGGGTGTATCCCGGAAGGTAAAGGAGGGCATGGAGGATAAAAAACAAAAAAAGTAAAAACCTTAAAAAGGTGATTAAAAACACCTTGTTTAGCCACACAGTGCTAATATTATATCCTTGATGGAAAAGAAAATAAACATAAGCCTCCTTTTGGAAAGCTTCCATAATTTGGAGAAGGCTTACGCAGACCTGAAAAAGCTTATCTCTTTGGGCAAGGAAGAGTTTGTGAAAAACAAACTTATCCAAGACAAGGTTAGAGTAGATTTCAACTTAGCCTTTGAAAGCTGTATGAGACCCTGTAGGCATCTTTCGGTGGTTTTTGGTCTAAAGACCTCTTCAAAGGATTGCTTGGTAAAACTTGGAGAGAAGGTAGGCTACGAGGACCTTGAAACCCTCCAAGCCTTTACAGATTTTTATTTTAAATACAGGGACCTAAAGGAGGCAGTCCAGCCGGAGGAACTGTACGATTTCTTGGAAAAGAACCTACACGTTTTTAAGGACTATGCAAAGGCGGTGGTAGAGTATGTTAAACAAACTACCGGCAATTATCTTCTCATAGACTTTGAACTCCTGAAGGAAAAGGCAAAGTTTGTTAGGGATTCCGTAAATAAAATAAACTTCGTCCTATCGGTGGGCTTGGAGGAATTCAAAAAAAAGCCCATGTATCACGACAGGGTCAAGTATTTTTATCAGGTGGCTTACGATTCCCTCTTTGACATTTGCAAACACCTTGCACCGAAGTTTGGCATAAAAAAATTTGGTGATGATTGTCTTTTAAAGATGGTGGAGGGCGGTATAATATCCCCTCAGTATTACCCAGTTCTGCTTAAAATGATGAACTTAAAAAACAAGATTATAAGCACTTGGGACATAGATTTGGAAAGCCTATACAAAGAGTTAATGGAACTCAAAGACCATTTTGAACCAGTGCTAAAGGAAATATCCTCTTCTCTCAAAAGCCTGTTAGAAAAAATCGCCAGCCATCAAAAACAACTCCAACAAAGCAGCCAAGGGCAAGGAAAGGACCAAAGGGAATAGCAAAGTTCATGCTTTTGTGTTTTATCAGCGTAGGAAGCACATAAAGAAGCCCAAAGAGGGAGCCCAAAAAGACCGCACTAACCACACCCCAGATGCCCGTCCAACTACCTATAAGAGCCATAAGCTCCACATCTCCAAAGCCGAGCCCTTCAACTCCTCTGACTTTTTTGTAGTAAAGGTATATGAGTAAAAAGGGCAAAGCTCCCGCCAGTATTCCCAAAAGGCTCTCGTAAAGGCTAAAGTCCTCCCTAAAAACAGAGGTAATCACACCAAGGGCTGTTCCGCCCAACATCAATGGCTCCGATAGGCTAAAGGTATCCCAATCTATCAGGCTAAGCACCAGCAGTAGGGAAAAGAATACATAAAGCCCGAGGGCGGTAATGCTAAAGCCCCACTTGTAATAGGAGAGAACCGCCAAAAAGCCACTAAAAGCCTCCACAAGAGGGTATCTGATGGATATTTTGGCAGAGCAGTTTGGACATTTTCCCCTCAAAAGGATGTAGGAAATTATTGGGATGTTGTTATACCACTTTATGGGTGTCTTACAGCTCGGACAGTGGGAGGCAGGCTTAACAATGGACACACCCCGAGGGATTCTGTATATGAGCACATTGTAAAAGGAACCAAGCACCGCACCAAGCAAAAAAAGGAAGATGTAAATCATAGCATTATTTTATGCATTCCATACCTCGGGTGAGAAATTATTCAAATAGCCAAGACTTCCTGAAGAAACTATACCCAATAGTATAACCCTGAAGGTAAGCAAGTAAAGTCGTAATATTCCTCCACCTGCTAACTCCGTTGAAAACCTTTATCTGAGAATTCACAGCCTCTATCACTTGCCTAACACTCTTGTCTGGCTTATCCTCACATACATGCACATACTCCAAACCTCTATACCCTCTATCACCCATGAGACAAAAGCTGTCTGCAAGCGTCCTAAACCACAAACTCTTTTGATACCTTATCCTTACAGACCTCACTTCGTGATAGCTGGCAGGATGAACCCACATATCATAAACAATTCCATTCCCATCGCAAACAATCATTACCAAAAGTCCATAATGAACCTCTTCAAATCTTACATTCCTTTGGTAATCCCAACTGTAGATGTTTCTTTTCCTTTTTGCCCAAAATTTCTTTCCAGCAACTCTCTTTATCTTCCTTGTTTGTGCCCTGTATATGTTTGCAACCCTTAGAATAGTGCCATCAACTATCAGTTTTATTTCCTCTCCAAATAGGATGCTTAAAATCAAGATTATCAAGTTCATTCTCCTTCTGTATAGTTCTAAAAGTTTGCAAACCCTTGCGGTTCTATATTTTCTAAACAAGTGATAAGACTGGATGGAAGGGTCTATAAGGATTTTAGCAAGATTAAACACTGGTGTGTTTGTTATATAGGACATAACATACAGGCAAGCTATTTGTAAGTCTGAGACTTTTGGCGGTCTTCCTACTTTTACTTGCTTTTCGCAGTCTGGTAAGACTACAGAGATGGACAAAAGGACTTGTTGGTA
>DAIUER010000034.1:0-7193 GCA_036845005.1 Thermocrinis sp. | reverse complement strand
GACCAGCTAAAAAAGTCGGTAATAGCCTTCCAAAAGGGTGGTGGTAAATACATATGCTTTCAGGCAGCCCTCAACTACTTTAACAAAGATGAAAACTTCCTTACAAAGATGTTCACCCTTGAGTATTCCTACTGGTTTGACTACCTCCTACCCGGGTTATACAACTTAAACCTTCCTATACCACTGGGTGGAACCAGCAATCACTTTGATGTGGAAAAGCTCAGAGAAGTAGGAGCTTGGGACCCATTCAATACTACAGAGGATGCAGACTTAGGCGTTAGGGCTTTCGGCAAAGGCTACAAAGTGGGTGTGATAAACTCCACCACCTACGAAGAAGCTAACGCAAAGGTGGGAAACTGGATAAGACAGCGATCAAGATGGATAAAGGGATACATGCAAACTTGGCTTGTCCATGCAAGAAACTCAAGAAAGTTGTATAAAAACGTGGGCTTGAGAGGTTTTATAGCCTTCCACCTCCTTATAGGCGGAACGCCATTTGCCTTCTTGGTGAATCCCATAATGTGGGCAATATTCATATTCTGGCTTATTACTCAAACAAAAGCCTTAGATGTGTTTTTCCCACCAGCGATTTTGTATATATCCCTATTTAACCTCCTGTTTGGAAACTTTTTAGGCATATACCTAAACATGCTTGCGGTTTTTAGAAGGAAGTACTACGAGCTTTTGCCTTATGCCCTGCTGAACCCTATCTATTGGATGCTACACTCAAGAGCTGCATACAAAGCCTTGTATGAGCTATTCACCAAGCCCTTTTATTGGCAAAAAACTCAGCACGGAATTACCAAATACAAACCACCCATCCAAGAGGCTACGCAATGAGAGTTTTTTTAGTTTTATACTCTATGTTTCTTACACTTTTTGCTCTAACTTCTTTTATTTCCAACACCCTTTATCAGCACGGATACATTCATCTAAACATCCTTTTTTACGCAGAAAAGACACTTTTGGCAAAAGCAGGGGAGCCTCCAAGATTAGAAAACCTAAGTTTTGTCTATCCTCCCCTTGCCTTCTTGCCTTTTTTGATAATTGAAGATTATAAAATGGTTTCTCCCTTAGCTTCTTCCTTCTTGCTTACTGTTTTTTTCTCCTTTCTTTTAAAGAGATGCCAAAGCCCCGCTTACTTTATTCTCCTCTTCCTGCTTTTGAACCCTCTTGTGTTATTCCTTGCGGTCTATAGGTTTGAAGTCTTAGCCTTCTATCTTCTTCTTACAATATCTACTATCACTCTTATAATCCACTTGGAAACAGGTTATTCTCTCTATCTTTTTGTAAGTGGGTTCCTCTTTGGTTTGTGTTTTTTCTTAGACTTCAGGAGTGTGTTTTTGATTCCCGTTGTAGCTTTGGTGATATATCTCAGCACAAAGGAAAAGAACATAAGCTACAGACTGGCACTGTTGATAGTTAAGCTATCACCTGTTGTGTTTTTTGTCTTTGCTTGGCTGTATCTCAACTGGATATTTACCGAAGACCCATTCAACTTCATAAAAAGTCCTTACTCTTTCTTTAAAAGCGAGCCTTTGGACACTTCGCTGTTTCTAATTAGAGGAAGTTTTTGGCGGTCCCTGGAATATGTAATCTTTAGATTGCTGGCTTACCTTCCTATAATACTCCCCTATTTTATCGTGCTTTTTAATATAAGGAGATACCGACCTCTCTACTTAATGCCCGTTTATCTTCTTTATATTTCTCCTATGCTTTTGCTGTTTTTCTCCGTATATTTTTCCACTTTCTTTCCCTCCTACTACTATACTATTCTCTTTGTTCTTTTTGCTTTGAGTTTTCAGGCAAGCTTAGGCATCAGGGCTGGGAAGTTGCTTGTATTCTCTTTTCTCCTTTCCCTTGCCTCCAGTTGGCTTATGCCGTTATATTCTAAAGAGGGGAATGAAAAAAATTTTGTTAAATTCTTTCTCAAGGGAGAAACTATCAATGTGATAGATGAGTATCAAAGGGTAGCGGAGGTGCTCAAAAGTCAAGGGTGTAGAAAAACTCTCATTGATGATGCGGGAGGTTTCCCCGTGGTTGTATTCTTCGGGAACCCCAAAGCTTTTTACCTTCCATACATGTATGAGTACTTTACAGTTCTTTCTTATCCCAAAGCTTTTGCAGATTGCGTAGTGATTGACAAAGAGAATGCATTGGACACTGTCTCTTCACGCTTTCCCAAGGCAAGAATGGGAATTTTGGAGGGCTACTCTTTGACCTACGAGGGCAAGAGGTTCAATGTGTTTTCCAAGTAAGGATCGAAGTAAAATTTAACCCTAGTATAGAACTCGGGTGAGAAAATACCACAATATTTGAGGCTTCTTGAAAAAGCTACGAGCCTATAGCGTATTCATAAAGTTAGGCAAGTAATGTAGTTCCTTTCCTCCTTACCAAAACTCTTTTCTTTATTCTTAAACTGATAGCTAACTTTTAAGGAGGAAACCAGTGAGTCCTAATCTCCTTTGTCCAATTTGCAGAACTGGACTGGAGTATAATAAAGCTTATGAAAGCCCTAATTCTCGCCGGTGGCTCTGGGACAAGACTTTGGCCAGCCTCAAGAGAAGCTTATCCCAAGCAGTTTTTAAAATTAGGCGGTGAAAAGTCTTTACTTCAGCAAACGCTGGAGAGGCTTTTAAAGATCGTTTCTCCTCAGGATATCCTATTGCTTACCAACGAACAGTATGAATTTCTTGTTCTTTCGGATGTTAATGAAGTTTCTATAGACCTTGCTGATAACATTTTACTTGAGCCAGCAAGGAGAAATACTGCCCCTTCCATCGCCCTTGGAATGAAATACTGTTTAGAAAAGCTTAGGACCTCTCCCAAGGAAGTTTTATTCATTTGCCCTTCGGACCATATTATAAAGCCTGTAGAAAAATTTGTTGAATATGTAAAATTAGCTGAAAAGGTAGCAAGGCAAGGCTATATTGTAACCTTTGGGATTAAGCCACCGTATCCAGAAACAGGTTATGGCTATATTAAAATCACTAGTGAAGACCTGGGAGGTTATTATCTTGTTGAAAGGTTCACTGAAAAACCTGACCTTGAAACCGCAAAAAGATTCCTAAACGAAGGAAGCTACTTTTGGAATTCCGGAATGTTTGTCTTTACCATCGAAACCATGATAGAAGAACTAAGGCTTTATGCTTCAGAAATCTATCAACTTTTTAATCAGCCTTTAGATGACATGATAGCAAACTTCCCAAAGATGCCGGATATTTCAATAGATTACGCAGTTATGGAAAAGTCAAAAAAAGTTGTTGCCATTCCAATGGATATTTATTGGAGTGACATCGGTTCTTGGGATAGCCTTTATGATACTTTAGATAAAGATGAAAAAGCCAACGTTATTCTTGGAGATGTTTTAGCGAAGGATACAGAAAGTTGTTTGGTAATAGGGAATAAAAGGCTTATAGCAACGGTTGATTTGAAAGACCTTATTATAGTAGAAACAGATGATGCTATTCTTATTGCGAAAAGGGGTTCAGCACAAAAGGTTAAGCATGTAGTAGAGGAGCTTAAAGCGAAAAACCGGGTTGAGGCTATAGAACATAGAACGGTCTATCGCCCTTGGAGCGAGTGTACTATTCTTGAAGAACATCCGGGATACAAGATAAAGAGGATAGTTGTTAAGCCAGGTGCAAGTATAGACCTTCAGATACATCCTCATTGGAGCAAGCACTGGATAGTGGTAAAGGGAACCGCCAAGGTAACGATCGGGAATAAGGTAATGTATATTCACGAAAACGAATCCGCTTATGTACCCAAGTCAACTCCCCACAGACTTGAAAACCTAGGTAAAATCCCTCTTGAGATAATAGAGATTCAAAACGGTGAGTATGTGGGAGAGGACGATATAGTGAGGTTAGATGATGAATATAGCAGATGATAGACTATATTATAACATGGGATAAAATTATAACTTCTTTTCCGTTTTGTAGGGCACGGGTATATACTGAACAGAAGGCACCTGAGCACCCATAGGCTGAGGGTAAAGCTCCATCAGTTGATAAACCTCTTCTGGCACTTCGGTGGATACATTCAAGCCAAGTTCTTTCAGTTTATCAGTTCCCAAAGGGAAATCGTGAGTGTATTTGCCAGTGGCGAGCTCTTGGGCTATAGCCTTAGCCCTTTCCTCCTCCATACCATTTTCCATCAAAAGCCAAACCACATAATTCACCATCTGATCTATTGCCTTTTGGGCTACATCTGCCATTATCAAAGTCTGGTCTTCTATGTCTTTTAGCTCCTTCTTCTCCAAAACCTTTAGTATGGACGCAGCGGGTATGCCCTGCAGTTGTGGGTCCACGGGACCGAGCACTGCGTTGGGGTCCATTATGATTTCGTCCGCTGCTAGGGCTATTAAAGTGCCACCAGACATAGCATAATGGGGGATTATTACCCTCACGGGACCTTTGTGCCTGACGAGGGCGTTGGCAATCTGGGTGGATGCAAGGGCTAAACCTCCGGGCGTGTGAATGATAAGGTCTATGGGCATATCTGGCAGTGTAAGCCTTATAGCCCTCAGAACCTGTTCTGAGTCCTCAATGTTTATGTATCTTATGAAAGGTATTCCAAAAAAGCCTACGCTCTCTTGTCGGTGTATGAGGGTTATCACCCTGCTATTTCTTTTCTCCTCAAGGGTGGAGATGAGGGCTTCCCTTGCCTTGTTAAGGCTGTATCTGCGTAAGGCGGGCATCAAAAAGAGGAAAAAGAATATGAACCAAAAGATGAGGCTCAGAAGGCTGTATATGGGGTTAATTACACCCGGCTCCATGTTGTAATCTTAACACATAACATCCCTGGAGTATAATGTGTTTGTTAATATTTTGGTAAGGTATAACAAAATGGGATGAATACTTATAAGCTTGCAGGAAAGATAGTGCAAGGTAAGTTAATTATCGTGCTTTCCCTTTTACCCTCAGCGATCCTTTTTGCTAAAGAAAAAAGCCCAAAAGATAAGCTTGTTGAACAAAGTTTTATAAACCCAAACCCAACTTACCAAAGAGGTGCTCCATACAAAACAGAGGAAAAATACTACCAGCTTTTAGTTCAGAGCTTTTTGGGTGCTAACGACCTACAAAACGCCCTAAGGGTGCTTGAGGATGCGGTTAAAAGATTTCCGCAAAATCCCAAGTGGTGGGAGCTTTATGGACAGGTGCTAATTTGGAACAATATGGGGGCAAAAGCGGGGGAAGTTTTTTACGAAGGTTACAAAAACACAGAAAACAAAGAACTTGCCAAAAAAGCCTTTGAAATCTCCCTCGCCTTTAATAGAATAGATATTGCCAAGGAACTTATGGAAGTAGTTTCCGTTCCTCCCAATGTAAAGGTCTATATCTACGACCAATTGGGAGATGTGGAAGGGCTTTTAAAACTTTTATACACTCTAAAAACCAAAGACATGCTTTTAATGAGGACGGAAATACTCAATGCGTTAGGAAGAAAAAAAGAGGCAGAAGAAACTCTTTACGAGTATATAAAACTATACGGAAAGGACGAAAGAAGCGTGCTACTTCTGGCAAACATCTATTATTCGGGCAGAAAATTTGAACAAGCCTTAAAGGTTTTAAAGGACTTTTTGCCAAGTGCCAAAGAGGATAATGTGGAATTTTACAGAACCCTCAGCGACTTTGCCTGGATGCTACAAGATTACGACGCCACAGCTTTGGCTTCCGAACAGCTAATTAGCCTTTCCAAGGGCGAGATGGCAGATTACATTAGGCTATCCGAAATATACTTTAGAAAGGGTTCAAAAAGGGCAGTTTCCCTCGCCTTGGAGGGCTACAAAAAGTTTGAGGATTTAATACTTTTGAAAACTGCCCTTTACTATTCTTACGTTTTGGGATTATACGATCAAACCGTTGCCATCTTTAAAGACCACAGAGACAAGCTACAAGATGACGTAAATACTGTGTTTTCCTATCTGCTTGCTTTACAACAGCTTGGTAAAAGGGAAGAGGTCCTTGAAGAGTTAGGAAAAATTTTGGCAAAGGCTAAAACTCCCGAGTTTGTCTCCTTTTACATCTACTCCCTGGTGGAAGCCCAACGGGTGGAAAAGCTAAAAAGCGCTTTAAAGGAATATGAAGCATACACAAGGAATCCTTCAGTAGCCCAAGCCTATGCGGTAGCATACATATTCTTACAGCAGGGTCAAACTGCCCTCAGTTATTACAAACTCTCCGGTTCCAAGGATCCATTACTCTATGCAGACATTATAAACGTGATGGGTATGGAGGAGGAAGCCAAAGCTATAAAGCTAAAAGCATACAGAGAGCTAAAAAGTGGTGGAGTGCCTTGGGATGACCTTGAGAAATTGAGGTTATACCTCTCCTTGGCTATGGAGTTTGAAAATCCGGAGGTCTTTGAAAGAAAACTCCAAAGGGCAAAGGGAGTTCTCTCTGATGCAGTTTGGAAAGATATATATTTTGCCTATCTCTTTTCAAAGGAGCAAAGGGAGAAGGCAATTCTACAGCAAAGGTTATACAAGTATCCACTAAAGCCTTGGATGTGGCTAAATTTGGCCCTATGGCAGGACGATAGGTATTTGGCACTACAACTCTTGGAAAGTAAGTTAGAAGCCCTTCCCATAAGGGACAGGGTGGAAGCCTTAAGGCGAGTAGGTCAGCCAAGGAGAGCCTTGGAGCTTGCCTTTAAGGGTCTGGAGGAAAACCCGTATGACTACCAACTTTACAAACAGTTCAGAGACTTGGCGATGCAAGAATCAAACAAAGTAAGCTTGGAAGTAAACCATCAAAAGAGAGACGCTTACGGACAGTTTGTTGGAAGACTGGAGGTAGAAACTAAATTGGGAGATACCAATTACTCCCTTGGTTTTAGGTCTTCCACCTTTCAACCAACATATAAAGATGATCAAGTCATAAAACAAAAGGTAGGGGGTTACCAAGTAGAGATTTACCTAAGTAGGCGGTTTGATAAGGGATCCATTGGCTTTGGAATAGGGCAGTTGGAAAGGCTCAGGTCGGTGGGGAATTTCCGTCTTTTTGGAGAATCCTACTTATTTAGCAGGTTATCGGCGGGCTTTGAGGTCGGATACAGACAGCCCAGCACAGAGAGCCTTTACCTTGAGCTTGGCGGTTTAAAAAACTACGCTAAGCTTAGCCTAACATTTACTCCTTACAGTAGGCTTGGCTTTTACTCCAGCTTAGAGTTAAGTGAGTTTTACTCGC
>DAIUER010000033.1:0-7201 GCA_036845005.1 Thermocrinis sp. | reverse complement strand
TGAAGGAGAGTTCTTCCATGTCCTGCAAATACTTTTTTAGGGTTTGGTGGGCTTTCTTTCGCACATCCCTTGCCCCGCCTTCCACCCTTGAGAGCTCCTCCCTTGTGTATTGAAGGTCCCTCACCCTTTCAAGGTTTTCGTGAAAGAAGCCCCAAAGCCTCTTTAGAAATCTGTGGGCACCCTGCAGACCTTCCTCTGTCCATTCAAAGTCCTTTTTTACAGGTCCCGCAAAGAGTATGTAGAGCCTAACCGTGTCTGCCCCGTAGCTATTGACCATGTCCTCTGGGTCTACGGTGTTTGCCTTAGACTTGGACATTTTGGCGGTTTCACCCACCGCAGACTCCACTCTTTTTACAAACTCCTCTTGGTAGATGCCAAGCCTTTCCAACAAGAACTTAAAGTTATCTCCCACAGACAGCTTGTTTTCCTTTAGGAATTCACCAATGTTCATAGGAATTTATTTTAAAAAACTGCGAAGGTGTTTGAACTACCTTTTAACCCCGCTGGAGATCTCTGTAAGGGGTAGCACAACGCTTAGGACCACAAAGGCAACCAAGATGCCTATTATCAGCATGGCAATTGGCTCTGCCAACCTCATCCAGAGGTTTATCTTTCTCATAGCTTGCTGGTCGTAAAGCTTTTCTAAAAGCTCCAGAGCCTTTTCCAACTCTCCGCTCCTTTCACCAGTTGCCAAAAGACCCACAAAGAGGGAAGGAAATACGCCGGTAGCCTTGAGAACCTCCGCCAAGCTTTTGCCCTTGGCAATCTCTTTGGGCACCTCTTTTAGCCTGCCCTTTATGTAATGATTGGTTATGGTATCTATTGCCAAAGACACCGCCCTAACGAGGGGAATGCCAGAGAGCAAGGACATCCGTAAACTGCCCGCAAACCTTGAAAGCTGAAAGTAAAAGGAAACCTTGCCGAAGATGGGAAGTTTAAGGTAGGACTTGTCTATGTTTTCCCTGCTTATGAGCCTTCCTTTAAAAACAAAAAGCAGGATAAACAGAGGAAAAAGGTAAAAGACATAACCCGTCAGCTTGGAGAAAAAGAGAAGGATCTTTGTTATCAAGGGCAGATCCTTTCCCAAACCAGCCAGCACGCCAGCAACTTTTGGGATCACAAACCTAACCACCGCAAACACCGAAAGAAGGCTAAAGAAGATCACAAAGGCAGGGTAAGTTAGAGAAGACAGAACCTTTGCCCTCACCTGTGCCATCCTGTTGAGGAACTCCCCCGCAATTTCAAAGACCTTTTCCAAATTTTCGCCCCTTTCGGCGGTCTTTAGCATCTCCAAAAAGAACTCTGGGAAGATGTCCGCCCTACCAAAGGCAGTATGCAAGGGCTCTCCCTTCTCTATTGCTTCCTTTACAGAAAGTAAAGCTTGCTTAATTCTTTTATCCTCCGCCTGCTGGATGGCAGTCTCTAAGGCTTTTGGTAAGTTTAGCCCAGAAGAGAGTAGCATAGAGATCTGCGTTAGCAAAAAGGCAACATCCTCTTGGGAGGGCTTTCTTTTAAAGAGTTCCTTACTCCAAAAGCTTTCAGAAACATCCTCTATCTTTAGGGGCTTTATGCCCTGAGAAATCAAAAGCTCGTAGGCGGACACTCCCTCCGGCACTTCAACCTTGCCACTTCTGATATTTCCAAACTGGTCTATGCCCTTGTATAGCTTTACCCTACTCATGGCTTTATAAGATATTCCCTGCCATCTATGGTTATGCGATAAAGGTCTGGCAGTCCCTTATAGGTCTCCTCAGTCTTACCGTCCTTTACCGCGGAAAAGAAAAGTTCCTCAAACTTTCCCAACTTTATAAGCCTGTCATCCTCGTAGAACTTTATATCCCCGTAAGGATAGGGAAACTCGTAATAGTAAAGCACACCATCCTTGTAAATAAAGGCACATTTTACCAAGCCCTGGTAGTAATCCCCTGCGTAGGTGTGTAAAAATAGCTTATCCCTTTCCATGTATGCGTCCTTTGCGGAGATGACCTTCCTTTGAATGTCCCAAACAAAAAGGGCTTCCTCCTTTAGCCTTTGGCTATCTCCCGCAAGAAACACCGAAGATTCCACGCTGGATTTAAAAACATAAGAAAAAAGCCCAAAGACAAGCCCAAGCAAGGTTATGACTATGATTAACTCAAGAAGGGTAAACGCCCTTTTCATTTTTTGAAAAGGTATATCACCGCAGAGCCATAAGAGAGCTCCACCTCTTTGATGCCCAGATAGTCCCTTAGCTCCCTTTCCCTAACCTGCACACCCTCCAACCTGTTTTCCAAAATTTTGTTGTTCAAAAGGCTCATATCTTGGTAAAGGCTCTTGGCAAGCTCGTAATCCTTGCGTGCAGAAAGCAAAAGCTCAAAGAGAACGCTAAAGGTGATCACCAAAACAGAAAGGGCAACCAATACCTCTATAAGGGTAAAGCCTCTACAGGTTCCAAACATCTAAGTCATCTTCTGTGCCTTCCTTTCCGTCCGGACCCATAGACCTCAGCTCAAAGGGTATGTTTAACCCCGGAGAAACATAAATAAAATCGTGATCCCACGCATCCTTTGGCACTTTGTCCAAATACTGCCTCCACCTGGTTGGCACCGGCGGAGTGGTTGGCTTTTCCACCAAGGCTTTTAGACCCTGCTCGGTGGTAGGATAAAAACCATTGTCAAGCTTGTATTGCTCCAAGGCATCCTTTATAGCCTTCATCTGAACTTTTGTTGCCTCCACCTTTGCCTGGTCAACCCTGCCTGTGATCCTTGGGACCACAATGGCAGCAAGGATGCCCAAAATCACAATAACCACCAAAAGCTCTATGAGGGTGAAAGCCTTTCTCATGCCAAAAATAAAAAACCCCGCCAGAGGGCGGGGCGGTGAAGTCTCTAACACTTAGAATTGGGTTTGGAGGTGGAGTGTGAAGTCGGTGAAGCTCTTTCCGTTTGCACCCTTTGAGTCAGTGTTTCTGTTCACAGAGTCCACACCCAAGGATACCTTTGCCGCTTGACCTTTCATGTAGTAGTGGGCAAAGACGCCAAGCCTTGTGTTCTTGGGCTCGCCTGTTATTGCAGTAGGTGCTGCTCCGACAGTGCTAGTGTCTAACTGGCGAAGATCTTTATTCTTGTTTTGCTCAAATCTTATTGCCAAGGCTGGCTTTCCAAAGCCCACCATTTGGTCATACAGAAGTTGTCCTTGGGCATAAATTTGGGTTGCTTTGCCATAGCGTACGTTGGGTGCAGTATAGTTATAAGGCACATCCTTTGCGTCTATGTATCCCACTTGGAGGTTGGGGACGAGGTCTCCAAACTTTTGTTCGTAAATCATATCCACGGTAAACATTTTGGCATCCCTTGAGTAGTTATTCGTAAGACCAGTAGTTTGTGCCTTCACTACCCTATAACCTATGCCGACGTTATGAACATTCTGCCTGCCAAGGTAGGTGTCTGAAAGGGTGTATCCAGTTTCTGGCTTAAAGCCAAGCATGGTGGGGGTAAGTTGAACCCTTATGGTGTAGGCAAGGGAGTCTTTGGTTTTGGCACCAAAGAGGTTGCTACCTCTCACATCAAACCTACCGTCAGAAACACCCAAGTAATACTTTAGCAGACCGCCTGCCACATTACCCCAAACGACTATGCCTGTATCCCTGCTACCGTCATTGTCCAGACCTACTACGCTTATGGGGACTATTGATAATCCCTGAAATACACCCCTATCAAGGTTGGCTACGTTAGGTATACCAGTATATGCTTGGGTTGGGATAAGGAAATTGTAAGAGGATGTTAGGGCTATTCTGGAGAAGGGGACCCTCATTGCACCCGCCTGGACCCTGAACTCGTCCGCAAACTTCATTCCGATGAAGGCATCCCTGACTAAGAACTCTCTCCTAAAAGCGGCGGATTCTGCGTTGATGTTGAAATACACCAGCTTGTTCACTTGCCCGCTTGCGGTGATGTTAGTCAAGTTCACATAAAACCTTGTGGCACTGTTGTCTGAGGATGTGTTTGTCCCAGTTGTCCTTGCACCCTCGCTTCTTCCCCATACTTGTGTGGAGAAGGTGATGTCTGCAAAGGTGTCCTTGTCAATGTTTACTCTCCAGGCGTGGGCTGGCAAAGTAGCAACACCCATTAGTGCTGCCATGGCTAAAAGGCTCTTCCTCATGCTAATACCCTCCTTTAAAGGTTTTTTGGATGGTTTTAATGATAGCATAAGGAAAAAAGTTTGTCAAGAGGTTTTTTTAGATGCAAACTTGCAGTTGGGTGTTTGGAAGTTGTGTTTTTGTGGGTTTTTGATGCTTGCGTCCTTTTTTGCAATTTTGCAGTGGGCTCTGTTTGTTTGGAGATTGATATAATTAAAGCCATGAAGTGGCTAAGGCGGGTTTTTATTCTGTTTATAATACTCTTTGTGCTTGGGTTTTTGGGAAGTTTGTTGGCAAGGCTCCCGGTGGGAGACCGGGTGGCGGTTTTGAGAATAGATGGAGTTTTGGTCAATTCGGAGCCCATCGTTAGGAAGATAGAAAGCCTAAAAGAGGACAAAAGCGTGCGGGCTTTGGTGGTTAGGGCGGAAAGTCCGGGGGGCTCGGTGGGTGCATCCCAAGAGATATACAGGGCTCTGGAGCGGTTCAAAGAATCCAAAAAGCCGGTGGTGGTGTCTATGGGCAATGTGTGTGCGTCTGGGTGTTTTTATCTGGCTATGGCGGGGGACTACATATACGCAAACCCGGGGACCATAACCGGTAGCATAGGGGTCATCATACAGCATACAAACCTAAAGGAGCTATTGGAAAAGCTTGGCATAAAAACCACCTCCATAAAGACCGGAAAGTTCAAGGATACCCTCTCTCCCACGAGGGAGCTCACAGAAGAGGAAAAAAGATACCTTCAGGGGCTCATAGACAGGGCATACGAGCAGTTTTTGAACGCCATACTAAAGCACAGAAAAGAGGCAGACCCCAACAAGCTCAGGGAGATAGCGGACGGCAGGGTGTTTACGGGGGAGGATGCCCAAAGGCTCAAGCTGGTGGATGGCTTGGGTGGGCTCCAAGATGCCATAGAGAAGGCAAAGGAGCTCTCTAAGGCAGAAAAGCCAAGGGTCTTTTATGTGGAGGAGCCAAAGGGATTTCTCAGAAGGCTCCTTGAAAACCGCCTTGGTGCGGGCTTTGGTGTGGATTCTCCCTTGATGCTGTATTACCTTATGCAATGAGGTCTGTTCTCATCACCGCCACAGACACGGGCGTAGGAAAGACTTTTATTGCCTATAACTTGGTTTATGCCCTAAAAGAAAGGGGAGTAAGGGTAGGCTACCTAAAGCCCATAGAGACCGACGTGAAGGATGTGCCCCAAGATGGTGCCTTGCTATGCAGTATTACGGGGCAGGATTTGGAGGAGGCGGTGCCGGTTAGATACTCTCTGCCCCTTTCCCCTTATGCGGGCATCTTGGAGGAGAAGAGGGATTTTTCCCTTGCGGATTTAAAGGAGCATTACCTTAGGCTTTTAGAAAAGTATGAGTTTTTGGTGGTGGAAGGGGCGGGTGGCATTGCGGTGCCCATAAAGAGGGATTACAACTACGCCCACTTAGCCTTAGACTGGGGGCTTCCCATCTTGCTGGTAGCTCGGGCTGGGCTTGGCACCATAAACCACACCTACCTTAGCTACTTTTACGCTAAAAACATGGGGCTGAACATCTTGGGAATAGTTATGAACGGTTTTGAGGGAAAGGATGTTTCAGAAAGAACTAACCCAATCATAGTGGAGGAGCTAACAGGAATAAAACCCCTCCAAGTGCCAAGGGTGGATGGACTAATCCTTGAGCCTTCCCTCAGAGATAGCCTTGTTAGTCTTGTCGGGTTTTAGCATTTCATAAAAGGCTACCCTCTCCACAAGTTCCTTAAAGTATGGTGCTGCGGCGGTGCCACCAAAGGCTCTACCCTTTGGCTCATCCACCATTATGCCCGCCACGTATTTAGGGTTGGTGGCAGGAAAGTACCCCACAAAGTAGGCAACCACCTTTTCCATAGAGTATTTGCCCGTTTTAAAGTCAAACTTCTGGGCGGTGCCCGTTTTGCCCGCTGTGGTAAAGTATTGGGACTTAGCTTGGGTTGCGGTTCCTTCCTCCACCACCTTTATGAGGTTTTTATGTAGCCAATTTAAGACCTTATCAGAAAAGAGCTTATCCCTTAGCACCTTGGGTGGTTGGTTTGGTTCATAGACTATGCGGGGCTGGATTATTTGGTTGGTGGCAAGCCCACCAAAGGCTACGCAGAGGTTCAAAAGGTTTGCACTCAAGCCCTGTCCTATGCTGGCGTAGATTATGTTTGCAGGATAGTTAAGGTTTGGAAGCTTCGGCTTTGCCTCTCCGGGTAGCACCCCAAAGGTGGATTTAAAGTGTATTTTTTCAAACAGTTCCTCCACATCCTTCTTTGAGAGAAACCGGGCTACTTTGGCAGTTCCCACGTTGGAAGACTTTATGAGCACTTGGTCCAAGGAAAGAACTCTGTAGGGATGCACATCCCTTATGGTCCTTCCAAAGAACTGTGCCCTTCCTCCCTCTGTATCCACTCTGTGGTTGAAATTTATGTATCCCTTCTCTAAAGCCTGCCCTATAAGAAAGGGTTTCATCACCGAGCCCGGTTCAAAGGGGTCCGTTATGGCGTAGTTCCTCCTGTTTTCCGGTCTTGCCCTTTGGTAGTGATTGGGGTCGTAGTGGGGATAGTTTGCCAAACCGAGAATGTCCCCAGTTTGTAGGTCTATAACAATTAGGGCGATCCTCCTTGGGTTCCAGTCCTTTACGATCCTCTCCTTTAGGTCTTCCAGTATCACTTGAACGCCAAAGTCTATGGTTAGCTGGAGGTCTTGGGTTTTGTAGTCCCTCTCTTCCTCCTCCAAGTTGAGCACGAGCCTTCCACCCTTTGGTGAATACAAAAAGACCTTTTTAGCCTCCTTTGAGTAGAGCTTATGGTCAAACATATACTCAATGCCCTCAAGACCTCTACCATCCGCACCCACAAAGCCTATAAGGTTGCTCGCCAAATGACCGTGTGGATAAACCCTTTTGTAATCCTCTTGGACGCCCACCGCGTTTTGATTTTGCGTGTCCCTTATAACGCCCCTCACATAGTTTATGTACTCCTTGTCTATGTTCCTTGCCAACCATACAAACTTGCGGTCTGTGTCTAACTTTCTTAGTATTTCCTCCTCCCTTTGGTCTAAGATTGCCGAAAGCC
>DAIUER010000032.1:0-7550 GCA_036845005.1 Thermocrinis sp. | reverse complement strand
TCATAGACAAAGGCTTCGTAGCACTCGTCGGAAATAATAAACACATTCCTTGAAAGGCAGAGCTCTGCGATCTTTTTTATCTCCTCCTCTGGCACCACCGCACCAGTGGGGTTTGAGGGAGAGTTAAGCACCAGAGCCTTTGTCCTGTTGGTTATGTATGGTTCTACATCTTCCGCCCTCAGGACAAACCCGTTTTCTTCTTTTAGTCTGACCTCCACCGGCTTTGCACCGCACAGTAAAATTTGCTCTGGGTATGTTACCCAGTAGGGGGATGGCAACAGGACCTCATCACCCTCATCCAATATGGCACAGAAGACTAAGTAAAGGGCCATCTTGGCACCGGCGGTTATTACAATCTCGGAGGGCTTGTATTCAACGTTGTTCTCTTTTAGCAATTTTTCTGCCAAGGCTTGTCTTAGGGGAGGTATTCCGCCAGAGGGGCTGTATTTGGTTTTCCCTTCCTTTAGGGCTTTTATACAGGCTTCTTTGATGAAGTCTGGAGTATCAAAGTCCGGCTCCCCAGCGCCAAAGCCCACCACATCAAAACCCTGACTTTTGAGTTGATTGACCTTAGCACTGAGGGCTAAAGTTGGGGCGGGCTTTATATGAGAGACCCTCTTTGAAAGCATGGCTTTTTTTATTATAAACCTCCCTTGACATTTTAAGCCCCTTAAAATAACTTTAAAAGCATTTGAAAAACCAAAAGGAGGCAGTAAATGTATTATGTGGCAGAGGTCATAAACGAGGAGTGTTCAAAGTACAACTGTAAGCAGTGCACCCTTTTCTGCCCAGAGCCTAACACCCTGATGTATTCGGACGAAGAGCACCATGCTTATGTGAATACGGACCGGTGCAAGGGCTGTGCTCTATGTGTTTATGTCTGTAGCAATCTTTTAAAGCGTAATGCCATCCGCATGGTGATGCCAGAGGTCCATGCGGGCAAATAAAACACCTTAGGAGGTAAATTATGGCAACTTTAGGTCCTTCGGGCTTTTCACCCTATCCAGTGGCGGTTTATGATGGTGTGCTCAACCCACCACCAGGTAAAGCCCTCATGTTCAACGAGATAGTAGATGAAGAAATCGCCATGAGGGAAGCGGCAAAGGCTATGCTTACCCTACCAAACGCTACCATATTCCCAGGTCCTCAGGTTTTGTATGCGTGGAACGAAGAAGCAAAAGAAAAGGCAAAGCTAGTTAGAAAGATGGCAGAGGTGCTAAACGCCAAGATCATTCCCATGTATGACTACAGACCCAAGTATCCGAAGATTGACCCTGCGGTGGAGATCAACCCTAACCATCCCAACCTTACCATATGGCACAACAAAATCAAAGCCTGCATATTTGTGGGTGTGCATTGCCATTATGCTAATGTAGCCCTCAAGATCATAAGGGCAGAGACGGACTGCTTTACCATAGCTATGTGCGGTATGGCAGGGCACGAGGATGCCATGATCACCCTGAGGGACCAACATATAGAGGAGATGGAAAAGTTTATAAAGATCGCAGAGGAAGTAAAGAGAGAGTTAGGAAAGTAGTTTTTTGAGGTTGTCAAGTAAAGTGGGGGGCTTTTCTACGCCCTCCTCCTTTAACTCCTTTGCCAGTTCTGTTAAAAGTTTCTTTATCTTTCCGCTTGGGTTTTTTGGCACCTCAATGCGGAAGGTGATAACAAGGTTTCCTCCGTCCGAAAAACCCATGCCCGGAATAGTTTTGGTGGAACCGCACTCGGTTCCCGGTTGAACGAAAATCTCCAATTCCTCACCCTTGAGGGTTTTTATTTTGGTGGTTCCACCCAAAACCGCCAGAGGAAAGGATATTAGCTTTTCTGTGTGTAAATCTTTTCCAACCTTCTTAAAGTTGGGATGAGGTTTTAGGGAGATCCTCAGATATAGGTCTCCGGGTTCTCCGCCCCTTTCTCCTTGATGCCCCATCCCTATCACCTTTAGAACCTCCCCTTCGTCGGTGCCCGGTGGAATGCTTACCTTAACGGTGCTGTGCTTGGCTACCCTACCCCTGCCTACACAGACGGGACAGGGATTCTTTACTATGTAGCCCTTACCTTTGCATACAGAACATGGTCTTGGAAAGCTAAAGATTCCGCTTACCCTTCTACCCGTTCCCTCGCAGGCTGAGCAGGGTTCCTTTACCAACTCACCCACATAACCCTTGGCACCACATTGGGGACAGTCTATCCATCTTTCGTACTCTATGAGCTTTTCGGTGCCGAGGTATGCCTCCTCCAGGCTAAGCTCAAGCCGGAGCCTTATGTCTTGTCCCCTCTTTGGCTTTGGTGCCCTTCTCATACCTTGCCAGATGCTCTCCAAAAATTCCTGTATATACTCCATAAAATCCCTGTAGCCCTTTTCGTCTCCACTTTTCAACAGTTGTTCATACTGCTGTCTTTTTTCCTCGTCCGAGAGGACATAGTATGCTTCGTTGATCTCTTTGAACTTTTCCTCCGCCTTAGGGTCCGGATTAACATCTGGATGCCACTCCTTTGCCAGCCTTCTGTATGCCTTCTTGATATCCTCTTTGCTTGCGTTTCTGTCTACGCCTAAGATCTGATAGTAGTCTTTGAGAGCCATAACTGAATATTCTAAGCCCTTCTGTGCTATGATAACTGATTGAATGGAACATTTGATTTGGGTAATTAAACGGCTGAGGAACTATTACCCTTACATCCTCTTAGCCCTCTTTGGGGTGCTTTTGGAATCGGTTAGCACTGCGGGCATAAGTCTTATGGTAAAAAAGTTGGTGGACGAAGGTATGCTACTACGAAGCTGGGAGGGATTGACCTTTGGGACCCTTCTTCTGGTTGGGCTTGCCCTTGCTCAGCAGTTAGGAAACTTCCTCGTGTCTTACTACACCAACGCCTACGCAGAAAAGGAGGCAAGGGAATTAAGAAGACAGGTTTTTGAAAAGCTTTTAAAGTCTTCCTTTTTGTCTGTAAGGGGCTACTCCCTCGCAGAATACACCACCCGAGTGCTTTCGGACCTAAAGCTCTACAGGGACCTAATAGGCTCCTCTGTGGTAAAACTGGTTAGGGACCCGGCTACCGTCCTTTTGCTCTTTGGTGTGCTCTTATACAGGGATTGGAAGCTGACCCTCACCTTGCTTGCACTTTTGCCCATCATAGCCCTCTCGGTGGAGTACTTTGGAAGAAAAAAGGGAAAACATCTGAGGAGGTCCCAAGAATCTTTGGAAAAACTCATAAACAAGCTCGGGGATGTATTTAGAGGTTATGAAAGCATAAAGACCTTGCCCGCCCAAAAATTACTTCTTGGTTGGTTCAGAGACATAAACGAAAAAGCCTACAGGGCAGGGTTGAGGATGGCACTGTACTCATCTTTTAACTCCACCTTTAACTTTAGCGTGGGCTATTTGGCAACTGCCCTTCTTTTGTTTTATGGTGGTTTAAAGGTCCTTGAGGGAAGCTTGACCTTTGGGGAGCTCCTGTCTTACCTTACCGCCCTTATGCTAATCCAAAGGCCACTGGTGGAAACCCAGAAGGGAATAGTGGAAGTAAAGGCAAGCCTGCCAGTAGTCCAAAGGCTCAGGCAAGTGTTAGACCTTGAGGAGGAGATAGAAAAGGGAGTGGAGTTTGTTGGTCTGAAAGAGGGTATAAACGTCCAAAGGCTAAGCGTATCAATTGATGGGAGAGATATACTAAAGGGAGTCAGTTTCTCCATAAGAAAGGGTGAGAGGGTGGCGGTGATGGGGAGCACGGGCAGTGGCAAGAGCACACTGCTTAGGGTTCTTTGCGGTTTTGTGCCCTACGAGGGACAAGTCTATTACGATGAAAAGGAGCTCAGGGAGATTAACCTTAGCACACTGCGTTCTAAGATCGCCTATCTTTCTCAGGAGAGCTTTGTCCTTTCGGGGACGGTCAGGGAGAACCTCCTTATTGCCAATCCCAACGCAACGGAGGAGGAGATGTGGGAAGCCCTCCGGCTCTCCGCATGCAACTTTGTGGAAAGCCTTGATGAGGTAGTGGATAAAGAAAGTCGTATGCTCTCGGGTGGAGAAAGCCAAAGGCTGGCGTTGTCAAGGCTCTTTTTAAAAAAGCCTGAAGTCCTTCTTTTGGACGAGGCAACCTCTGCCCTGGATGCCCAAACGGAAAACTTTGTGCTAAAAAATCTATTTGAAAAATTTCCCGATACCACCTTCGTCGTGGTAGCCCACCGCTTTTCTAACATATTAGCCTGTGAGAGGGCTTTGGTTTTGAAAGATGGAAAGCTTATCTTTGACGGCGAGCCCAAGAGGGCTATTGAGGTCTTTCTTTCAGAGGACCTCCAGGTAAACGCCTTTTAAGTATAGTGTGCTTGGCATCTGGAGGATCCAAGGATGGTCTAAGTCCTGAAAGCTCTCGCCCACCACCCGCACCTGCTTTTTAACATCCTTGCAGGCTTCCAATATGACGGATAAAAGATGCTCCCTTTGAATATGAAAGGAGCAGGAGTATATGGCAAGGTATCCTCCCGGCTTGGTGATCTGGAGCCCTCTAATGCAGAGTTCCTTGTAGCCTCTCATGGCGTTTTCTACCGTAGCTTTTGTCCGGGCAAAGGATGGTGGGTCTATGACAACCACATCAAACTTTTCTCCAGCCTTTTGGAGCTTTCTCAAAAAGTCAAAGGCGTTGTCTTCTACCCACTCTATGCCATCAATTTGATTTAGTTTGGCGTTCTCCTTTGCCAAGTTTAAAGCCCTCTCGGAAAGGTCCACCGCAACCACTTTGCTGGCACCCTTCTTTTTCATGCTTAGGGCAAAGCCGCCCGTATGACAAAATACATCCAAACAAACATCCCCCGGCTCCACCAAGTCCCTTATCATCCTTCTTGCCCTTCTTTGGTCCAAATAAAAACCCGTCTTTTGTCCCTTGATCACATCCACAAAAAACTTCAAATCCTCCTCCCATATCTTTATGCGCTCGGGCACCTCTCCGTAGAGAACACCCTCCTCCGCAGAAAAGCCCTCTATGTTCATGGCGTAATCGCTAACCCGCAGGTATATACCCTTTGGCTGTAGAACCTCCACGAGGGCTTCTTTGACCCAATCGGTCAGTTTCCACATGCCATAGGTGGTGACCTCCATCACCGCATACCCGTCATAAACATCCACTATGAGCCCCGGAAGAAGGTCGCCCTCCGAATGAACAAGCCGAAAGGCGTTGCTTTTCAGGTGAAGCCGTTTCCTGTACTCAAGGGCAGACCTTATTCGGTCTTTTATAAGCTCCTTGCTTGGCACCTCTCCCTCGCTGAAAGAGAGAAGTCTAACCATTATCTTGGTGTTTGGGTTTATGTATCCGTAGCCCAAAAATTTTTTCTTTGAGTCCAAAACCTTTACCAAATCCCCCGGCTTTGGGCTCCCCTTTATGTCTTCAATCTCTAAGTTATAGACCCACTGAAAGAACGCCTTTATCTTCTTTTCTACTCCGGGTCTGAGCCTTACCTCAATCATACTTCACAAGCATTCTCTTGGCTACCTCCCTTGCCTTCTCTTTGCCTTCCAGCCTTTCCAAAAGCCTTAGCCCAAACTCCAGGGCAGTGCCCGGTCCCTGACTGGTTATAACCCTCTCGTCCTCCACCACGGGCATATCCACAAAGACTGCAGGCTTTATTTCCTCCACAAGAGTAGGATAAACGGTTGCCCTCTTGCCCTCCAAAATTCCAAACTTTGCCAGGGCGGTAGGTGCGGCGCATATGGCGGAGATGTATTTGCCCTTCTCCTCCATCACCTTCACAAGCCTTTCCACCCTTGGGTCCTGCTTTAGCTTTTCCACTCCACCCGCACCGCCTGGGAGTATCACCATATCAAGCTCCTCCGGATTTAACTCATCCACGCTAACATCTGGCACGATCTTCACATTTCTGGCACTTGGAACGGGCTCCTTTGTTAGCCCTGCGATGATCACCTCTACTCCACCCCTTCTTAGCACATCAATGGGTGCAACCGCTTCCACCTCTTCAAAGCCCTCCGCCAGCAAAATAGCTACCTTTTTTGCCATGGCAAAACCTCCTTACTTAATAATTTCTTTTTCTCTGACCCTTGGGTCAATGTACGCCAGCAGTAAGTCCGCAAAAAGGTTCCCTATAAGTAGCATTATAGTCCCAATGTACAGCCCACCCATCACCAAAAAGAGGTCCGTAGAAAGCACCGCATCAAGCATCAAAGAGCCAAGCCCAGGCCAGCCCACAATGATCTCCACCAGCGCAGCACCCGAAAGAAGCCCTGCTATCTCGTAGCCTATCAGCGTAGTAAAAGGGTTCATGGCATTTTTTAGAACATGCCTCGTAAAAGCCCAACCCTTGAGCCCCTTGGACCTGAGAAGTTGCACCATGGGAGAGTTTAAAACCTCTATGACCGCACTTCTCATGAGCCTTATTAGCCCCGCGGAGGATATCAAAGTCAGCGTGGCTATGCCCACTGCCAAGCTTTGCCATCCACCCAACTGGAAAAAGCCACTTTTAGACAAAAACAGCAACAGCAAAAAGGCTAAGAAAAAGGATGGAAAGGACATAAAAACGTAGGAAAAGAGCCTTATGGCTTTGTCTGTCAAGCTTCCCTCTTTCATGCCCGCCAAAAAGCCCAAGGGGACCGCCAAAAGCCAGGACAACAGGGCAGAGGGAACTGTCAAGAGGAGGGTGTTCCCGATCCTCTCCTTTATTAGGTCTAACACGGGTGCGTTGTACTGGAGGGATATGCCAAGGTCAAAAACCAAGGCAGACTTTAGCCACTTGAGATATTGAACAAGCAAAGGCTGGTCTAAGCCATACTGTTTTTCGAGAAGCTCTATGGTCTGAGGTGATACCTGAGGGTTTAGCTTTAGCTGGGCAAAGGGGTCCGTGGGCGATAGCTTTATGATCAAAAAGGAAAGAAAGGTCACTCCAAGCAGTGTTAAAAAACCCTGAACCAACCTAACAATAATAAACTTAGTCATCAGAAGTAGTTGGCTACAAAGAAGGGAGTGCTCTCAAAGTATCTGTCTATCTCTCCCTTATGCTTTTCTTTCACATACCTAACGAGCTTATAGTCATCCCGTAAACCTATGATAGGGATAAAATCCGGGATTGAATCCCTTGGCTCCACAAAGTATAGAAGGGCGGATATCATATCCTTCCTTGCGTCTTCTTTTAGGGAAAACTCCTCGTCCAGAAGAATCCTTAGCAATAGCTTAACATCAAGGATGAGGTTCCTAACATACTCCATGGTGGGAGGTGTCTTTTCTAACTTTCTCTCCACCAAAGCTTTAAGTTCAAGAATGTCTATCTCTCTGTAATACTTTTTAAGCTTCTCCTCCATGTGAGCCCTTCCAAATACCTAATTACTCGCCCATACAAAACCCACATAGGGTAATCAGTAGGGACATGTATGAATTATAACATACTCCACAAAATCACAACTCACTGAAAAAGCTCCTCCAAAAGGCTACTAACTACCAAATAACCTTCCTCTGGTTTTACCTCTAAAACAAACTCCTTGATAAAGGGAATGATCACCTTTCCACCCTCCATCTCCAAATATACCCTGTCTTTATCTGAGAACACTCTATGA
>DAIUER010000031.1:6998-7800 GCA_036845005.1 Thermocrinis sp. | reverse complement strand
TGATACAGTCGCAGACCTTGAACAGCTTGTTACGAGGGTCTTTTTTAGGGCTATTGAGCTTTTGGGTGGGCTGGGTAAGCTTTCCGAATTTAGAACCCTTACATGGCTACCCAGCTTGGCAAGGGCTGCCTATGTGGTGGTCTTGAGGGAGGAAAACCTACGCACCGAGGATGAGATAGCCCAGAAGGTAGGACGCACCAAAAACACAGTTAGGAGCATCCTAAGGGCAGACCCAACCTTGGCAATGGAAAAGGTTCAAAAGCTTGAGGAGTTGGCAAAGGAAGAGCTGAAAGAGATGAAGGTGCATACTGCGGGAGGTATTGCAAAGCTTGCCTACAAGATGGTCAAGGAGGGCAACGAAGCTGAAATCCTAAGCCACTTTTGCACTGTTGTGGCAGAAGAGGTGGCAAGAGCCCTTGACATTCCTTGGGCTTACGCGGTGCTGAAGCACCTAAGAGGCTTGAAGTTTCCAATCCAAGATAGCCAAGTGCTAAAGGAAAGGCTAAAGGGTGTAAAGATAAAAACCCATCCCGCTGAGGAGGTGGTGGATAGACTTCCATACCCAATAAAAACGCCGGCGGTTCTGTTGCACGAGATAAAGCTTGCAGTTTCTATGCTTGAGGAACAGAAGTAATTTATAATTAAACCCTATGGTAAGAGTTGCCATAAACGGTTTTGGTAGGATAGGAAGGACCTTTTTGAGGGCATGCCTGCAAAAGGAAGGCATTGAAGTTGTAGCCCTCACCGCCCTGGCGGACACAACAACCGTAGCCCATCTCTTCAAGTCCGATACGGAGCATGG
>DAIUER010000031.1:0-6988 GCA_036845005.1 Thermocrinis sp. | reverse complement strand
ACGAAGCTGAAATCCTAAGCCACTTTTGCACTGTTGTGGCAGAAGAGGTGGCAAATGGGAAGGAGATAAAGGTGTTTTCCCAGAAGGACCCAGCTTTGATCCCTTGGGGTGAGGTTGGGGCAGAGGTCGTTGTGGAAAGCACGGGAGCCTTTACATCAAGGGAAAAGGCGGTTTTGCATCTGAGGGATACGGTAAAGAGGGTAGTAATATCCGCACCCGCGAAGGAGCCAGACATTACCATAGTGCTCGGAGTTAATCATCACAAGTATGACCCCGAAAGGCACTTTATAATCTCCAACGCAAGCTGCACCACCAACTGCTTGGCTCTCTTGGTGAAGGTCCTTCATGAGAACTTTGGCATAAAGAAGGGCTACATGGTTACTGTGCACGCATACACCAACGACCAGAGGGTTTTAGACCTGCCACACAAAGACCTCAGAAGGGCAAGGGCTGCGGCGGTGAATATTATCCCAACCACCACGGGCGCTGCAAAAGCCATAGGAGAGGTGATCCCGGAACTAAAGGGAAAGCTTGACGGCACCGCAAGGAGGGTTCCCGTGGCGGATGGTTCCCTTGTGGACCTGACTGTGGTAGTTGAAAGACCTCCAGCCAGTGTGGAGGAGGTCAACGAAGCCTTTAAAAAGGCTGCGGAAGGAGAGCTAAAAGGCATACTTCAATACACGGAGGACCCGATAGTATCCCAGGACATAGTGGGCAACGAACACTCCTCCATCTTTGACGCAGGGCTAACTCAGGTGATAGAAGATATGGTTCACGTGGGCGCATGGTATGACAACGAGTGGGGTTATTCTTGCCGGCTAAGGGACTTGGTGCTGTACATAGCCAGTAGATAATGTTCTGCCGAATAAGGAGCGGAGGAGTTATTGGCATTGACGGTTTTTTGGTGGATGTAGAGATAGACTTCTCCCCGGGGCTACCTCAGTTTAACATAGTGGGACTGCCAGACAAAGCCATAAACGAGGCAAAGGACAGGGTTAGGTCTGCCTTAAAGAACGTGGGCTTTCAACTGCCTTCCAAGAGGATCACCGTAAATTTGGCACCCTCCCACTTGAAAAAGCAGGGAACTTTATACGACTTGCCCATTGCGGTGGGTATTTTAAAGCTCTCGGGGGTTTTGGATGTGGACGAGGAGACGGTCTTTTTGGGGGAGCTCTCTTTGGACGGAAAGGTGAATCCCGTCAGTGGAGTCCTTCCCATCGTTCTATCCTTAAAGGAGAGGGGCTTTAGAAGGTTTGTGGTGCCAAAGGCGAACGCCAAAGAGGGTGCCATCGTTCAAGGTGCAGAGGTTTACGGCGTTGAATCCTTAAACCAGCTCATAGCCTTTTTGAGGGGAGAGGAGGAGTTAAAGCCAGAGGAGGTGGACCTTAACGACCTATTTTCAAAAGCCTTTGATTACAGCATAGACCTTGCGGACGTAAAAGGACAGTATGAGGCAAAAAAGGCGCTGGAGATCTCCGCGGCGGGCATGCATAACTTACTTCTGATAGGTCCCCCGGGGGCAGGAAAAAGCATGCTTGCCAAAAGGATCGTAACCATCTTGCCACCTCTGTCTTTGGAGGAAGCCTTGGAGGTCAGCAAAATATACAGCGTGGCGGGTATGCTCAAAGAGCCTCTGATGGTTCAAAGACCCTTTCGGGCACCTCATTACACAGCCTCAGAGGTGGCGTTGATAGGTGGTGGTAGCAGCCCAACGCCCGGGGAGATCTCTTTAGCCCACCGGGGAGTGCTCTTTTTGGACGAAATGGTGGAGTTTAACCGTAAAACCTTGGAAGCCCTCAGGCAACCCATAGAGGATGGCTGCGTTAGCGTATCAAGGGTGGGTGGCAGGCTAACCTTTCCCTCCAGTTTTATCTTGGTGGGTGCCACCAACCCATGCCCCTGTGGAAACTACCGAAATCCCTACAAAGCATGCGTATGTTCTCCTGCCCAAATAAGGGCTTATCAGTCCAAGCTCTCGGGACCCATCCTAGACCGTATAGACCTAAAAGTATGGGTAGAGCCGGTGGAGGTGCAGGAGCTGGTCAATCCAAGTCCGGGCGAAAGTTCCAAAGAAGTCAGAGAGAGGGTTATGAGGGCATACCAAGTTCAGAGGGAGCGGTTTAAAAACTCCAAGACCAAGTTCAACGGACAGATGACAGAAAAGGAGATAGAAAAATACTGCCCTTTGGTGCCAAAGGCAAAGAAACTTTTGGAGAGGGCTATGAACAGGCTCCATCTAAGCGGAAGGTCCTACGCACGGCTTTTAAAGGTTTCAAGAACCATCGCAGACTTGGAGGGAGAGGAACAAATAAAAGAACATCACATAGCACAGGCAATCCAGTATAGGATTGAGGACAAGCTTGAAAGCATGTAAAATTTAATTTAATGCTCAAGAAAATTCTCATAGCAAACCGAGGGGAGATTGCGGTCCGAGTTATAAGAACCTGCAGAGAGATAGGCATAAGAACGGTGGCGGTCTATTCGGAGGCGGACAGAGACTCCATGCACATAAAGTTGGCAGATGAGGGCATATGCATAGGACCACCGGAGCCCTCAAAGAGCTACCTTGATATTCCAAGGCTCATGGCGGCGGTGGAGGTTTCCTCTGCGGAGGGAGTGCACCCGGGCTATGGCTTTCTCTCGGAGAACCCCAAGTTCGCCCAGATCGTAGAAGCAAGCGGAAAGGTGTTCATTGGACCCTCAGCAGAGACCTTGGAACTTATAGGAGACAAGATAAAGGCAAAGGAGGTAGCCAAAAGGGTAGGCATCCCATTGGTGCCGGGGAGCGACGGACCGGTAGATTTTCAAAGGGCTTTGGAGGTTGCCAAAGAGATCAAGTATCCAGTGGTTATAAAGTCTGCGGGTGGCGGGGGTGGAAGGGGCATAAGGGTGGTCTACGATGAAAAGGAGCTGAGGGAAAAATTGCCCTTGGCTATGCAGGAGGCAAAGTCCGCCTTTGGCGACGAGAGGGTCTATGTGGAAAAGTATATAGTGAACCCCAAGCACATAGAGGTGCAAGTCCTTGCAGACAGATATGGCAATGTTATAGCCTTGGGCGAGAGGGAGTGTTCCATACAGAGGAGATATCAAAAACTGGTGGAGGAGGCACCCAGCGCCAGCCTCTCAGAAGAACAGAGAAATTACTTGGAACAGCTCGCCATAGCCTTCTGCAAGGAGATCAACTACGTGGGTGCTGGCACCGTGGAATTTTTGATGGACCAGGAGGGCAACTTTTACTTTATGGAAATGAACGGAAGAATACAGGTGGAACATCCCGTCACAGAAATGATCACAGGCGTAGATATAGTGCGAGAACAAATAAGGGTGGCAAGCGGTGAAAAGCTCAGCATAAAAAAGGTGGAAAGGAGGGGCTACGCTATAGAATTCAGGATCAACGCGGAGGACCCAAACACCTTTTTACCCTCTCCGGGCAGGGTGGATAGACTCTTCCTGCCGGGCGGATTGGGTATCAGAGTAGATACCCACATTTACTGCGGATACAGGATCCCTCCCTTTTATGATTCACTCATTGCCAAGCTTATAGTTTGGGGCAAAAGCAGGGAGGAAGCCATAGACCGAGCCAGAAGGGCTCTGGAGGAGTTTATCATAGAAGGGGAAGGTCTGAAGACCAACATAGATTTTCACAAAAGACTCCTTAACACCAGGGAGTTTAAAATGGCAAAGCACCATGTGAAGTTTTTAGAGGAGATGATGTTGTGAAGGTCTGCTTGGTGGCAGGTTCTGGTAGTCTCCCCGTCGCTTTTGTAAAAAAGGCAAAAGAGTTGGGGGATAAGGTTTTTGTGGTAGGTGTTAAAGGCATTACATCCATAGAAGCAAACGCCTATTTGCCCCTTGGAAAGGTGGGCACATTGGTAAAGCTCTTAGAAAAGCACCACATAAACAAGATTGTCCTACTTGGAAAATTTGAACACAAACTGCTCTTTTCCCATCTTTTGACCTTGGATAGCTTAGCTTTAAAGATCCTCAAAAGGGCAAAGGACAAACGGGCTCAGAGTTTAGTGAGGGCACTGATGGATGAATTGGAAGAGATGGGCTTTGAATTCATAGACCCAAAGCCCTATTTGGAGGAGCTTTTGGCGGGTAAGGGCGCGTTGAACAGACTTGAACCGTCAAGCCAAGCCATGGATGATGGACTCTTTGGTTTTCCCATAGCAAAAGAGATTGCCCAGTTGGATGTGGGGCAGACCATCGTAGTAAAGGAAGGAACGGTGGTAAGTGTGGAGGCGATGGAGGGCACTCAGGAGGCAATCTACAGGGCTGGCAAGTTGGCGGGCAAGGGCTGTAGGGTTATAAAGGTAGCAAGAAAAAGCCAAGACTTTAGAATAGATGTTCCCACCGTGGGCTTGGATACCTTAGAAGCCCTAAGGCAGATAAAGGCAGACGCCCTCTTTTTGGAGGCGGGTAAAGTCTACATTGTGGATAAGGATAAATTTTTAAAGCTTGCAGACAGATATAAAATTTCAGTGGTGGGATTGCCCATTACATAAAGGAATTAACCTTCTTGCCTTCTTAGGTTATTGAGTATAAACCTGAGTGCAAAATATCCCAGCAAGACCAAAAGCACAATCTCCAAAAGTCCGGGAGTGCCCACTTGAAAGCCGTGTCCCAAAAGTAAAGATAGCAGAGCTCCCAGTATCAAACCTCCCACAAGCCACCTAAAAAGAGGGTTTGTGTATATGGGATTTTGTGCTTGGTTTGTAAGCCTTGACTTCTCAAGCTGGGTTTTATTTATGTCCTTTTGCTGTGTGTTTGTCTTGCCCTTCTCAAAATCCTTTGGTTGGTAGGGTTTTACTTTTGATGGGGTAAAGACCTTTGGCGTAGGAGATACGCTTCCTCTCCTTGCAAAGGAAATGTCTGAAGAAAGGGCAAAAACGGAAAGGAACGCGACAAAAAACCAAAGCTTTTTCATAGTTATGCCTCATTAATAAGTTCCTCTGCCATGTCAAAGTTTGCGATCACTTCTTTCACATCTTCCAGCTCGTCAAGGGCTTCCAACAGTTTGAGGAGTTTTTTGGCGGGCTCTGGGTCGCTCACCGATACAGTGCTGTTGGGTTTGTAGGTGATCTCAGCCTTCTCCGCTGACACACCCATAGATTGAAGTTTCTCTTTAACTTGGTATAGCTCCTCCGGAAGGGTGTAGATGAGATAAAGCTCCTCTCCCACCTGCACGTCCTCAGCGCCCGCCTCTATAGCCTTTTCGTATAGCTCCTCCTCTGATATGCTTTCCTTTGGGACCTCTATGAGACCCACCCGGTCAAAGAGGAAGGCGACGCAACCGGAAGAGCCCAAGTTTCCCCCATGCTTGGATAGGACATGCCTTATTTCCGATGTGGTTCTGTTTCTGTTGTCTGTGGTGGTAAGGATCATCAGGGCTACACCGCCGGGACCGTAGCCTTCGTATATAACCTCCTCGTAGTTCTCTCCGCCTAGCTCACCGGTTCCCTTCTTTATAGCCCTCTCTATGGTTTCCGAGGGCATGTTGGCCCTTTTGGCGTGTTCTATGGCAGCTCTAAGCCGAGGGTTAGTTTCTGGGTTTGGTCCTCCCTGCCGGACCGCTACGGTGATCTCCCTTATGATCTTTGTAAATAGCTTTCCCCTCTGTGCGTCAACCTTTGCCTTCTTGTGTTTGATCTGTGCCCAATGACTGTGCCCTGCCATGGTTTATATTTTAATCCCTATGAAGTTTTCTGTCATCAACCTCGGGTGCAGGAGCAACTACTTTGACGGTGAGCTTTTAGCCCAGAAATTAACAGAGAAGGGCTACGCAAGGGCTCAAGAACAAGCAGACATATACATAATAAACACCTGTACCGTAACCTCCGAGGCGGATAGGTCCTCCCGACAGTTTATATACAGGGCAAAGAGGGAAAACCCAAAGGCTATAGTGGTGGCTACGGGATGTTATGCCCAAACAAACCCACAGGCACTGGCAAAGCTAAAGGAGGTGGATTTGGTGGTGGGGAATTCCCACAAGGACCGGCTTGTGGAGATCCTTGAGGATTACCTTCAGGACAGAGGTGAAAGGGTCTTTGTGGATAACATCTTCAAAGATAGCCAAGTTAAAAACTTTGACCTGGTGGTCTTTTTTGAGAGGGTAAGACCCTTTCTCAAGGTTCAGGAAGGATGTAATAACTTTTGCACCTTTTGTGTGATCCCTTACGCAAGGGGTAAGCTCCGTAGCGTGCCAATGGAAAAGGTCCTTGAGCAGGTGAAGGGCTTGGCAGAAAGGGGCTTTAAGGAAATCGTCCTTACGGGCACCCAGCTAACCCAATACGGATGGGACCTAAACACAAACCTCTATCAACTGCTTTTGGAACTGCTACGCATAAAGGACATAGAACTCTTTAGGCTCTCCTCCCTCTATCCGTCCGAGATAGACCAAAAGCTTTTGGACCTGATCACACAAGAAGAAAGGATCGCACCCCACTTTCACCTTTCCCTTCAAAGTGGTTCCAACAGGATCCTGAGGCTTATGGAGAGGGACTACACGGTGGAAGACTACACAAAACTTGTGGAAACTATAGTCCGAAGGAGACCCATATCCGCCATAGGCACAGACATTATAGTGGGCTTTCCCACAGAAATAGAAAAAGATTTTGAGGAAACCTATAAACTTGTCCAAAACCTACCCTTTGCCTACCTTCACGTCTTTAGCTATTCAGACAGACCTCATACCAAGGCAAGCAAGATGCTCCCAAAGGTGGAAGAAAGGTTCAAGAAAGAGAGGGTTAGACTGCTCAAGGCTTTGGATCAAAAAAAGAGAGAGGAATTCAAAGGTTCAATGAAAGGAAAGACCCTTAGGGCTATAATCTTGGAGGAAGGAAGGGCACTTACAGAAAACTATATTCATTTAGAGGATGAAGATTTTAGGGATGTGGGGGCGATTGTGTCGGTGGTTCTCTGAAGCTTTGCATCGATGCACGCTTTCATGAATGATACAAACAGTGGATGCGGGTCAAAGGGTTTG
>DAIUER010000030.1:0-7946 GCA_036845005.1 Thermocrinis sp. | reverse complement strand
CCCATGTGGGTCCTGCGGTTACCTTCTTTGGAAGCTCCCGGTTAAGTCAGGAAAACGAGATTTACAAGCATGCATACAGAACCGCCTTTATGCTTGGAAAGCTTGGCTTTCATATAATCACCGGTGGCGGTCCGGGGATCATGGAAGCGGCAAACAGGGGAGCTTATGATGCAGGAACTGTATCCGTGGGTTTAAACATACAAATTCCCACCGAGCAAAAGCCCAACAAATACCAAAATGTATCTTTGAAGTTTGAATACTTCTTTGTGCGTAAGGTCATGCTGGTCAAATACTCTATGGCTTATGTGATCTTTCCGGGGGGATTTGGCACCTTTGATGAGCTCTTTGAGGCGCTGACCCTTATGCAAACGGGTAAAGTCTATAGATTTCCCATAATCCTCTACCACACCCCCTTCTGGCAACCTCTGCTGGACTATATGAAAAGCACTATGGTAGAGTTTGGAGTGATAGATAAAGAAGATATAGGGCTTATGAAACACGCCAACGCACCGGAGGAGGTGGTTCAAATAGTGCTACAAGAAGCCAAAGATAAGCTAAAGCTTTTGAAGAAAGAGGACCCACTTAATCCCTTGGTGGAAAAGTTGGATAAAATCTTAAAGAATGCTTAGGCTACTTCACATATCAGACCTTCATGCAGGGAAAATCCTAAACAGAATATCAAGGAACGAGGATTTGGCTTATGCATTAAAACAGGTTTCGGATGTATGTCTTAGCGAAAAGGTGGATGTTTTGCTGATCGCGGGAGACCTCTTTGACAAGGCTGTCCCAGATTACTCCGCAGAAGCTCTGATCCTTGAGTTTTTGACGGAGTGGGCAGGGAGGGGTATAGAGGTGGTGCTTATAGCGGGCAACCACGATAGCTACGATAAACTGAGGGCTTATGCAAGCATCAAAAAGTTGGGGAGGTTGCATGTTTTTGACAGACCAAGCCCAAAGGCGGAAGAGATGGTCTTTCAATACAAAGACTTAGCCATTGCGTGCCTACCCTATCCCAGTGAAAGGGTCCTGACCACCATCTCGGAGGATGCCCACAGAAGCTACTCCCACAAAGTAGCCCAATATCTAAAAGCCTTGGCAAAGGCGGTGGAAGGCTATAAATACCGCATCCTCCTTGCCCATCTCATGGTGGAAAAGGGGAAGATTGCTGGCTCAGAAAGGGAGGCAAGCGTGAGCAGTTTTTATGCCATAAGACCAGACCAAATACCTGAAAGCTTTCACTATGTTGCCCTTGGGCATCTCCATCTCAACCAAAGAATAGAGTCAGCCATTCCACCCACTCACTATTCGGGCAGTCTTTATCAGATAGATTTTTCCGAGAAGGGCACAAAGAAGTTTGTTAATTTGGTGGTTTTGGAGGAATTTGGGACAAAGGTGCAAGCTTTGGAGCTTTCCCTATACAGACAGTTAAAGGAGGTGAGGATAGCAAAGGGTCAGAGCATTGACAGGGTTTTGGATGAAATAAAGGATCAGAAAGCACTCTTTAAAGTGATCTTGGAGGCGGACATAAAGGACCCGATGCTCAATCTAAAAACCCAGAAACTGCATCAGATATTGGGTGAAAAGCTTGTCTTTTTAAATTTGGAACTACCCGAGGCTACATCCAACGAGCTTTCCATAGAAATGGAAGGATTGGACCTTTTGCAGATTTACAGGGCATACTACAAACAGAATTACAACCAAGACCTGCCCGAGGAGATAGAGAGAGAAGTTTTTCGCCTGTTGAACGAGGTCCAGCATGAGACCCATCAGGCTTGAGCTGGAAAACTTTACCATCTTTAGGGGAAGGCATAGCATAGACTTTTCAGGGCTTAGATTTTTTATCATTCAGGGTAGGACAGGGGCAGGAAAGACGAGTTTAATAGACGCCATGTGCTACGCCCTCTTTGGAAAGGTACCAAGGCACGGGGATAGAAGAGACCTCCACGAGCACCTGACTTCAAAAGGAACAGACCATATGAGGGTATTCTTGGAGTTCTCCGTCAGGGACAAAAGGTACGCCATCGAAAGGGCTGTAAGGAGGGGAAGGGGTGAGGTAAGGTTTTGGGAAAGGGACAAGCCCAAGAATGTAAAGGCAAGCGAACTTCCTGAGTTGGTCAAAAAGGTATTAGGAGTTGATTATGATACCTTTACCAAGGTTATACTTTTGCCACAGGGACAGTTTGATAGGTTTTTAAAGCCCGAAAGACCACAGCAAAGGAGGGAAATTCTAAACAAGCTCTTGGGTATGGACGCCCTCATTGAGAAAATGGCAGAGTTAATAAGGGAGACAAAAAGACAGATTGAAAACCGCTTGGAGAGTATAACCGCATCCCTGCGTGAGCTCAGCTTTGCCACAAAAGAGGAGCTTGAGAGGGTGGGCAAAGAGATCGCCCTTTTGGATAAGGTCCTTAACCTTTTGGAAGAAGAGAAAAAGAAGCTACAGGAAAGGCTCAATATTGCATCCCACAGAGACCGCCTCCAAGGGGAGCTTGGAGAGTGCCAAAGACAGCTCGCAGAACTCCTTGAAAAGGCAGAGGATATGGAACGGCTTGAGAGGGATCTTCAGGTGATGGAAGAGTTGAGCTCATATGCTCCCTACGTGGAAAGTTTTAAAAGCCTTTCCCAAAGGGAGGAGCAGGAGATAAAGGAAATAAAGAGTTTAAGGGAAAGGCTTGCCAAACTCTCCCATCAGAGAGAGCAGTTCCAAAGACAGTTGGAAAAATACCGCCAAGAGTGGGAAAGACTGGGTGAGTACGATGTGCAAATAGAACAGCTAACAAAGGACTTAGAGAGGTTAAAGAACGCCCTTGAAAAGCACAGAGAAAGAAACCAAAAGTTAAAGGAGTTGGAAAACGCAGAAGGAGAGATAAAGACTTTGGAGGAAGAGATAAGAAATCTAACTGAGAGAATAGACAGGGGCGAAAACTACATAAAGGAGCTAAGGGAGAAGATAGAAGATTTAGAGGAAAAGCAGAAAAGACTTTTGGAGCTCAATCCCATAAAGATAAAGCTTGATGAGGTAAAGAGAGAAAGGGAAAGCGTGGAGTTTCTTAAAAAGGAAATGGAGGGCTTGGAAGAACAGTTAGAAAAAATCAGGAAGGACATAAAAGAGAAGGAAGGCTCCCTTATTCGCTTTCATGTGGAACACATAAGGGCGCACCTAAAGGAGGGAGACCTTTGCCCAGTGTGTGGCAGTGTAATTGCCCAGCTACCTCCCGCCGAGCCCTCTGAGAACTTTGAAGCCATCAAAAGGGAACTGGATAAGCTTAAAGCCCTTGAATCTGAGCACCTCGAGAAAAAGGCAAGAATAGAGAGCAAGCTTTCTGCCCTGGAGGAAAAGGAAAGGGAGCTAAGGCAACTGCTAAATGAATGGGAGGAGGAAGAGAGGTTTGAGAAGGAGTATAGAGATCTACAAAAGGCACAAGCTGAACTGGAGGAAAACAGAAGAAAGCTAAAACAGGCAGAGGAAAAACTTAAGAATTTAAAGGAGGAGCTGAGCACCAAGAGAGAAAGGCTATCCACCTCGGAGGGTAAAAGGGAAAAATTGCAAACCTCAATAAAAGAGATAGAGGAGCATTTAGCAATAGAAGGATTTTGGGAGGTTAAGGAACAGGACATAAGGGAAAAACAGATCAAGTTAAAAACCCTCAAAGACAGAAGGGATACGATAAGAAACAACTATACCACTATCTCCGAACAGCTAAGGAGCGTAGAACTGGAGGAGAAAAAGGTCCAAACCGCCCTTTCAGAAAGGGAGAGGAACATACAGAGCCTGAAGGAGGAAAAGGAAAGGGTTGTCAAAAATTTGGAGCCAGCCATAAAGAAGTTTGGGCTCGGAACAGTGCAAGAGTTGGAAAAACTCATAAAACCTAAGGAATACATAGAGAGGCTAAAGCAAGAGTTGGAAGATTACAAAAGGAAAATTGCCCTATTGAAAGAAAAAGAGCAAAGGCTAAAAGAAGAACTGAAGAACTTTGAGGGAGTAGAACCTACCCAAGAGATAAAGGCTAAATTGCAGCAGGTGGAGGAAGAGTACAAAAACAAAAGCGTCCAGCTTGGACATTTAAGGGAACAAAAGACACGCATAGAGGAGGGACTAAAAAAGAGGGAGGAGCTTTTGAGGACTCAAGAGGAACTTCAGAGGAAGGAGGGTATATACAAAATCCTTGAAAGGGACTTTAGGGCAGACAGGCTTCAGGAATTTTTAAGTCAGATCATGCTCCAAAGGATCATAGCAAGGGCTAACTTCTACCTGCAAAAATTCACAGCCGGTGCCTACGAGTATGACTTAGAGGGTTCAGACATACTGGTAATAGATAGGCTCTCCGGACACAAAAGAAGCGTAAGCACCCTGAGCGGTGGGGAGACCTTTTTGGCAAGCCTCTCTTTAGCCTTTGGAGTAAGCGACATAATATCCAAGAACGCACCCATAGAGAGCCTCTTCATTGATGAGGGCTTTGGTAGCCTTGACAGGGAAACGAGGGAAGGGCTATCTCAGTTTTTTGAGATGATAAAGCTCAATGCCAACAGGATGGTGGGGATCATAAGTCATTTGGAGGATCTGGCAGAGAAGTTTGACCAACGCATAGAAGTGATAAGGCGAGGAGATAGGTCCTTTGTAAGCGTGATAGTGTGATAAAATGAAAAACTTATGATGACCAGGGTGGGCTGGAGTATAACTCATCAGGAATTTACCGTCACAGACTATTACTACTTTTCAATCCTTCAGAGGGAGGCAGAAAAGCACAACATAATCATAGAGGAGGTGGATCGTTGGGAGAAGCTAAAGGACTATGATACTATTGTGTTCAACTATCCAGAAATTCCCTTCACTGAAAAGGAAGCGGAGGAGGTGGAAAAGTGGGTTTGGGAGCTTGGAAAAAAGGTCATACTGGGCGGATACTATAAAAACGAGGATCACATAGCGGACACCTGCAACACCCTAGCAAAAAGGTTCGGCATGGAATTAAACCCAGATGAGGTGATTGACGAGGCAAACAACCACAACGGAGAGAAATATTTCGTGGTAACCTCAAAAATCAGAAGATACAACAAAAATCAAAAAAACGAAGTTAATGTGGAAAAGATCATGCTTGCCTGCAGTGCGTCCATAAAGCCTCTCATGCCCGATATAAAGGTGGTGGTTAGAGGAGAGGATACCGCAGTCTCCAACATGGGCAACTACACCCTGCTCATTGCAGAGCAGATCGCACCCACCAGCGGTGGATACTTTTGCCTTGCGGGCACCTGCGTCTTTTGGGACAATTACTCCATAGCCCTATACAACAACCTTGAGTTTTCCTTGAACCTGTTGAGGCACCAAACTCCCCTGCAAACCCAAGCGGGCAAACAGGTGGTCTTTGGTCTATAATAAAATCAAAACCAAGAGGGAAGTTTTCCGATGAAGGCACGGGAATGGATAGAAAGACTGCCAGAACAGTTCGTTGTGTATGAAATTACTCCTATATCTCCCAACGATTACAGGGGGATCGTCTTTACCGGAATGGGTGGCTCTGGAATTGTGGGGGATGTGCTAAAGCTCTTTTTAGAAAAGGATGGGGTGGCGGTTCCAGTCCTCTCTCTGAGGGGTTATGAACTGCCTCCTTATGTGAGGGAGGGTTGGCTATTGGTGGCTATTAGCTACAGCGGAAACACTGAAGAGACCCTGAGCGTGGCGGATGAAGGAATAAAAAGAGGTTTAAAGGTTGTCTGCGTCAGCTCTGGGGGGAAGCTAAAGGAGGTTGCCCAAAGGGAAGGGTTGGATTTTGTGGGGCTTCCCTCTAACTATGCACCGCGCTACGCCTTTGGCTTTATATTATCGGCAGTTATGGGTTTATTTGGAAAAACGGATCCAATAGAGAGAATAAGAAAGCACTTGGAAGAAAGCAAAAGAGAAATAAAGGAAACCGCCTATCGCATTGCCCAAGTTATTCAGAACTACATTCCCATAGTTTATGGCACACCGCTGACAGAACCCATAGCCTTCCGATGGAAAACTCAGGTCAACGAGAACTCCAAGACCCTTTGCTACACCGCCACACTGCCCGAGCTCCATCACAATGAAGTGGTAGGGCTTGACAATCCAATAGCAAGGAACCTCTGCCACTTTATCATCCTGTGGGACCCAGAGGACCATCCCCGAGTTCAAAAGAGGGTTCGTATCACAGAGGAACTCTTTAAAGAGTTGGGCTTGGCTCCCATAGTGCTACAAGGCAAGGGGGCTACCTTAGAGGAGAGGCTTTTATATCTTGCTTACATTGAAGATTGGGTTAGCTTCTATTTGGCAGAATTTTACGGCTATGATCCACTACCCGTTAAGGTAATAGACCGAATAAAGAGGGCGCTGAATGACTGAGCTAAGCTGGATAATCTTTGGCTCGGTGGTCCTTTTTGCCCTGTTTTTGGACCTCTTTGTTTTTCATAGAAACCCTCATAAAATATCCGTAAAAGAATCCCTGGTCCTGTCCGCCTTTTGGATCGGAGTTGGCATTGCCTTTTCTGGCTATGTGTATTACACCAAGGGAACCCAAGCCTTTTTGGAGTATATAACGGGCTATTCTTTGGAAAAAGCCCTAAGCTTAGACAACATATTCGTGTTCATTCTTATATTTTCCTACTTTAAGGTGCCAGAGGAGTTCAAACACAAGGTTCTCTTTTGGGGAGTTTTTGGGGCAATAGTCTTTAGGGCGATCTTTATCTTTGCGGGCATTGAACTTATAAAGCTCTTCCACTGGGTAATTTACATCTTTGGCATAATCCTCATCGTCTCCGCAATAAAGCTTTTGATTACAGAGGAGAAGGAATTTCACCCAGAAGAAACAATAGTCTATAAGGTAGCCAAAAGGCTTATACCTTTAAAGCCTAACTACAAAGATGGAAAATTTTTTGTGAGAGAGGGCAAAAAACTTTACGCTACGCCACTGTTTTTGTGCCTTCTCCTTGTGGAAAGCTCAGACATTATGTTCGCCATTGACTCGGTGCCCGCCATACTTGCCATCTCCAGGGATCCTTTCATAGTTTATACTTCCAACATCTTTGCCATATTGGGGCTCAGGTCCCTTTACTTTGCCGCAAATGCCATCCTGCCACTCTTTCACTTTTTACACTATGGGCTCTCTTTCATCTTAGCCTTCATTGGCGTAAAAATGCTGATCTCAGAGTTTTATAAAATACCGGTTCTTGTGTCTTTGATTTTGATCTTCAGCGCCATATTCATCTCGGTGGTAGCGTCTTTATTAGTTAAGAAAAAGCCTTCTCAACCATAACCTTTTGCACCCTTTTTTCATCTGATTGAACCACCTTGAACATAACACCCTGTATGTTTGTCTGTTCTCCCTTTTTTGGGATCCGTCTCAGATGATAGGTTAAAAGTCCCGCTAAGGTGGAGTAAGGTCCCTTGGGAAGCTCTACGCCCAAAAGCCTTTCAAGGTCCTCTATCTGAAAGCGCCCGTCTACGATCCACTTATCCTTTTCTATCTCTACGACCCGATCCTCTTCCAGCTCCTCCCAACCCAAGCCTCCCATAAAGAAGGAGGATAGGTCATCAACGGTAACAATGCCCAAAACTACTCCCAACTCATCCACCACTATTCCCATACCCTCCTTGGTGCTTTTAAAGGTCTCAAGGGCTTCTTGCAAAGATGCAAACTCAGGAAAAACTGCAACTGGTCTAATAAAGTTCTTTATGCTGAGGTTCCTTCCATACCACTCCGCCAAGTCAAACATGTCCACATATCCTACAATCTCATCCACCCTGCCCCTATAAACGGGCAGTTTCTTGTATCCGCTCCTTTTCATCTCTGCTATTGCCTGCTCTACGGTGGCGTTTTCACCGACCATGACCACCCGGTGGATGGGCTTTAACACCTCTGAGAGGTAAGTATCCCTTGCAGACAGTAGCTTTACCGCAAGCCTTAGCTCCTCTCCTTCCGCGAGCTCTTCTTTTA
>DAIUER010000029.1:0-8104 GCA_036845005.1 Thermocrinis sp. | reverse complement strand
TGATGCTCGGAAGGCTCAAGTTTGAAGGTCCCAAGGGTGTTGCCATGAAGAATATGGGACCCTTTGAAGCCTTTCTGACCGCCTTGGGCAAACCTTCTTACGACGCCAGCAAGTGCCCTTAACTAAGAATATCAAAGGTAGCACTGGTGCCTATGCGTTCCGCACCAAGGGACAGGAACCTAAGCACCTGTTCCTTGGTTCTTATACCAGGTCACCCAAAGTGTATAAAACTGCAATTACTTGCAGTCGTCCCCTTACCTGGAAGGGAGGGACTAACCCCGCCAGCCACCCTTGCCCAATCCCCTGAAATCAAAACACGTTTCAAGGGAGAGTGGTCCCTACACCACTCAAGGCAAGGAGTGGCACGCAAAGCCACAAGGGCTACGGAAAGAACTTGCCAGCTTTTTTGTAGGGACTTTGCCCTACCCCTCATCGGTTTCCTCTCACGATTAACCGCTTGTTGGGTAGCTGGCTCACTCTTCCCGCTGTCCCGTGTATAGGAAAGTAATAACTTTAAATACTTCCTTAACCGCTTAACCCTCTCCTTGAGGGCGTTCTTCTTGTATTCGTTGGTCTCTTTCTTTAACTCACCCTTCAGCTTATTAATCCTCTCATCCACCTTAGCAATAGCATACGCTAAAAACTCCTTGTCCTTGAGTAGTTCTCTGTAATTCTTGGGAAGCTTTTCCTCAAACCCAAGCCCACGCCTGCCAATTACATAAGCACCCGCTACATCCTTGTCTATGTTGTATATAGGTGCATACTTTAGCTTGCCAATGATTGATGTATAGGCAGGATTGACCTTTATCAACTGAACTCCCATCCTCCTTGCATAGACTTCAATTTTCTCTAAGACTGACCTATACGCCCATTTATGGAGTTTTCTTCTTAATTTAGCCAAACCGTCTCCTCTTCTACCTTTAGGGACTTTTTGTAAATCTTCCACAACAATAGCCTTTCCATTCTCTAACGCCCTCTCTACCACTTGCCTTGCTATACGCCATGCTATATGTTCCCGCTGATTTTTGGTTTTGTCTTCCATCTCCCTTAAATCTATGCGTTCAAACTTTTCTAAATTCCCGTCCGTTGATACATAAGCTAACGCTAAATGAAAGGGATAAGCGTTGATGTCTATACCCATAACTCCGCAAGCTTTAGTTATAACAGGTTGGACAGTCTTTTCTTCCCAACTCACTTGTGCGTAGAATTTGCCGTTTCTTACCTTCAACCTCACGTTATACGCAAACCACTCACCTGATTTTTCCGCTTCCAAAAGTCTCCATGTCCAGTCAATCCATTTGTCTTTGTCTCTCTTTGCATTCCTTACAACCTTAGCCCATACATACTCACCGTTTCCTAAGTTAATCCTCAAATGCCACTGGTTATTCAAATTTACAAACCTAAGGTTTAGGTTTCCCTTGTGGAACTTTTCTCCTCTTGAGTAGAGGTAGTAATATCTCCTCTCTTCCCATCTTTTGCGTAGCTTTTCTCTACGTTTGCCTGTTAGATGTTTCTTCTTTAGCTTTTCAAACAACTCCCTTGAACCAAACACAAGCTTTTTGGGATTTTGTCCTCTTTGTATGCACGACTTTAGCACTTGCTTTGCCATTAAGACAGCGTCCTTTACATACCTTGCGTTTAGCTTATGTTTTTCTTGAATTGCTTTTTCTATATCTTTTTCCGCCACTCCCTCTAACAGTCTTTTATACGCATATCTTGTTGCGGAAGAAAACCTACGCATTAAAGCTAATAATTTTTCCTTTTCTTCTTCCTTTTCAAACTTCAGCATACATTCCAGAGTTATGTAGAGTTTATGGGCTTTTTCTTCGCTAAAGTTTTTGCTACTTGCTATGCTTAGCACCATGCCATGCTAAGATTTTACACTTTTGAACGGAAAATGGCAACTGTTGGCCATCACCGCACACACCACCAGCCCCCCTCCCGCCAGTTCTACCGCCCTTTTTACCCAGTAAGGATGGACGCAGACCGCATAAACCTTTAGCCCTATGCATCTTTCGATTTGTTCTTCTAAATCCTTTTCGGTGGTTTGAGTTTTGAGTATGGAGTGGTCTATGAACTTGGCTATATCCATGAGCTCACGCCGTAGGTAAGGTCGTGGTATACAGAGAGTAGAGCCTTTGCCCCTTCCCCTGCGGCAGTGATGATCTGTTTCGCAAATATGTTGGTGCAATCTCCCGCCGCATAGATACCACTCTCGGAGGTTCTGTTGTTGCAGTCTATTATGATCTCGCCCCTATTGGTAAGTAATACTCCCAGCTTTTGAGCCAGCTTGGTGTTGGGCTCCAGCCCTATTTCCACAAATAGTCCCTCCACTTCCAACCAGTAAGTTTTGCCCTTTTCCAAGTCTTCCACCACAACACCCTGGAGAAACATACCATCCCCTTCCGCAGAAACAACCCTGTGCCTAAGGAGGGGAATGACCTTCTCGCTTCCTAACACCTTTTCCCTCAGCACCTCATCTGCCCTGAATTGATCAAAGATCTCCAAAAGGTAGATGGTGCTCGCATAATTTAACAACTGCTCTGCCGCCTCAAAGCCCGAGTTCCCTCCACCTACCACAGCCACCTTTTTGTCCTTGAAGAAGGGTGCATCACAGGTGTAGCAGTAGGATATACCCCTACCGGTGTATTCCTTCTCTCCGGGCACGTTTAGCCTTCTGTATTCTGCACCCGTGCAAAAGAGTATGGTTTTTGTCTTGAAAGATTGTCCAGACGCGGTTCTCACTTCAAAGCCTTCGGATAGCCTTTCCACATCCACCACCTCGTCCAATATGGGTTCCACTCCCAACTTTCTCATGTGCTCCATCATCTTTTCCACAAAGATGATGCCATCTACCATGGCGTAGCCTAAGTAGTTTTCAATGTTGCCCGCCTTTATCACTTGCCCTCCCACCTCCTTTGCGATCAGCACGAAGTCCATCTTCTTCCGTGCTGCGTATATTGAAGCAGAAATGCTCGCAGGACCTCCACCTATTATGACCAGTTGCTTCATAGGTCTATCCTCGCAAACCTCCTTCTGCCCTCTTCAAAGATATCACCACCGTAGATGTCGTTGGCAACTATTACGGGAAAATCTTCCACCACAAGCCTTCTTATGGCTTCTGTGCCAAGGTCCTCGTAGGCTATTACCTCGGAGGATTTTATTGCCCTTGCCAGAAGGACAGCCACTCCACCCACCGCCGCAAAATAAACCGCCTTATATTTGACCAAAAGCTCCTTCACCTGAGGACTTCTATAACCTTTACCTATCATGCCCTTTAGACCCAGTTTTAGAAGAGGTTCCACGTACTTGTCCATCCTTATGGCGGTGGTGGGTCCGGCGGAACCTATTACCTGTCCGGGCTTCGGTGGAGTAGGTCCCACATAGTATATGATCTGCCCCTTTAGGTCAAAGGGTGGTGGCTCTCCCCTCTGCAGGGCTTCTACCATCCTCTTGTGTGCCGCATCCCGGGCGGTGTATATGACACCGCTTATGAGCACCCTGTCCCCCGCCCTGAGGCGTTCTACGGTTTCATCTGTTAAAGGCGTTTCAATTCTTATCATGTGGTATAATTTTAATACTAAGGAGGCCCGGTAGCTCAGTTGGTAGAGCACCCGGCTGAAAACCGGGGTGTCGGCGGTTCGAGTCCGCCCTGGGCCACTTTGCAAACTGAAGCATAAATTTTTAACTTATGCTCAAAGAAAAGAGTGCTTACTACTCCTTAAAGGACTATTTAAAGGAAAAGTATGGCAAGAGGGTTCAAAAGATCACCGTAGCTTTACCCTTCACTTGCCCTAACATAGACGGCACGAAGGCTGTGGGAGGTTGCACCTACTGTTTTTCTGGCACAAGACCCGCCCACCTCAGTCCCAGCGTGCCACTGAAAAAACAGATAGAGGAGGGTATCCTCCGGGCAAAGGAAAGGTACGGCAAAAACATACTCTTTTTTGTCTATTATCAATCCTACTCTAACACCTACGGAGAGAGAGATTACCTAAAGGGCATCTATGACACCGCCTTAGAGTTTGACGAGGTGGTAGGGATTGACGTGGGAACAAGACCGGATTGTGCCCCCGAGTGGGTGCTGGACCTTTTGGAAAGCTACACCCAAAAAGGTTTAGAGGTGTGGGTGGAGTATGGACTTCAGTCTGCCAACTTTACCACCCTCAGAAGGATCAACAGGGCGCACGGAGTTTCGGACTTTGTGGATGCAGTCCTGAGGACCAAAAGGAGAAACCTAAAGGTCTGTGCCCATGTGATACTGGGACTTCCCGGAGAGGATGAGGAGGATATGTTAGAAACTGGAAAGCTCCTGTGCGCCCTACCCATAGAAGGCGTTAAAATACACCCGCTTCATGTTATAAAGGGAACCAAGATGGCACAGCAGTATTTGAACGGAGAGTTTGAGGTTTTGAACCTTCAGGAGTATGCAAAAAGGGCGGTGGACCTAATAGAGATCCTACCTCCCAGTGTGGTGATACACAGGCTAACGGGAGAGGTGGAGGAAGACAGGCTCATAGCACCAGATTATTGCACCTACAGGAAAAAATCGGAGGTCCTTCAGGCTATTCAAAAGGAAATGGAAAGTAGAGGTAGCTATCAGGGTTGTAAGTCTCCTTTCAACCGATGAGTAGGGAACACTGGGCTTTAATCGCACTTTTGGTTAATCTACTGCAGTCCCTTGCCAAGTTTGTGGGCGGTGTTTTATCCGGTAGTTTGTCCCTGATCGGAGAAGCGGTTCATTCCCTCTCTGACTCCTTTGCCTCCGTAATCACATACATTTCCATAAAGTTCTCAACCAAAAAGAACGAGAGATTTCCCTACGGGCTTTACAAGCTGGAAAACATAGCCTCTGTGGTGATTGCTTTCTTTTTATTTTTGGCAAGCTACGAGATAATAAAGAGGGCTTTTTCCGAAAGGGTGGAGATAAAGGAAGAGTTTTGGGGCATTGGTGCGGGGGCTGTGGTCTTTTCTCTCTTTGGCTCCCTTAGCCTTTCTATGCTGGAAAGGTGGGCGGGCAAAAGGTACAACTCTCCAGCCCTCATAGCGGACTCCTATCACACCCTAACGGATGCCCTTGGCTCCTCTTTGGTGCTTTTGAGCTTTGTAAGTGCTAAGCTTGGGTACCAGTTGGACAGATACTTTGCGGTAGCTGTGAGCTTTTTGATCCTTTGGACAGCCATAAGAATACTCAAAAGGGAGCTTGCGGTGCTTTTGGATGTTTCCGCCGACGAAAAGACCTTAGAGAAAATAAGGCAGATCATACTGGACTTTGAAAACATAAAGGAAATAAAACATCTTTATGTTAGGTCCTCCGGCGGAAGGCTCTTTGCGGATATTACGGTAGCCATAGAGGGTTGGAACTTCCATCACATCCATCAAACGGTGGATACCTTGGAAGAAAGGCTAAAGAGGGAGATCCCTGAACTGGAGATGGTCTTTATCCATTACGAACCGCTGGGAGGGATAAAGCCAAGGGTGGGCGTGCTTTTGGACGAAGAGCAAAAGGTTTCTTCCCATTTTGAAAATACCAAATATTTAGCCATATTCTCCGATGGAAAGAGGGAGCTTTTAAAGGAGATCTTCGGCGGTGAAAGGGAAATATCTCAGATATTGGCAGAAAGCGGAGTGAATATTGTAGTATGCGGGTTGCATCCCGAAGACCAAACCGCTAGGCTTAACATGAGCAGGGCGGGTATATTTGTGTGGGAGACAGAAGAAAAAAACCCATACATAGCCCTCTCCCAAATAGCCAAATGCATAAGGGAGTGTAAGGATGGATGAGGTCTTTTTGAAGGACGAGAAAGAGACTATAAACTTTGGGAAAGAATTTGCCAAAAGGCTAAAGGGGGACGAAGTAATATGCCTACTTGGAGACTTAGGTTCTGGCAAAACCACCTTCGTAAAAGGTTTAGCAGAAGGTTTAGGAATAAGGGAGGGCTATCAGGTTAGAAGTCCCACATTTACAATCGTCAATGAGTATCCCACCCAAAGGGGAAGGTTAATACACATAGACCTGTACAGAGTGGAGGACTTTGACGTAGAACAGTTTGTGGGAGAAGGCGTAGTGGTGGTGGAGTGGGCAAAGAACTTAGAGCTTTGCGATTGTATCATTGAGTTTCTGTTTGAAGGAGATGGAAGAAGGGTAATGTTAAAATTTAACAAAAAGGAGGTGCGTTATGGACTTTCTGGGTAGAGATCAATCACCCCTTACGCAGGAAGAGTGGTCCATCTTAGAGGAGGCGGTTATAAGGGTGGCAAAGAGTACCTTAGTTTGCAGAAGGTTTATGCCTGTGGTTGGTCCCATAGGTGCAGGGCATCAGGTTATATCTTACGATGTGTTTCTTGGTGTGGAGCCCGGTAGCTGTGAGGTGAGACCCGGAGAGGAAGCCCAAACCTGCGAGCCGATTAGGGTAGGTAAAAGAATACACATCGTTCTTCCCACCATCTATAAGCCCTTTTCCATAAGCTGGAGGGACCTTGAATACTGGAGGCAGTTTAACCTGCCCATAGATACATCCACCGCGTCCGCCGCAGCCTTTGCCACCGCTGTGGCAGAAGACACCCTTATAATACACGGCAACAAAAAGCTGGGCATAGAAGGGCTTTTGACGGTGGAGGGAAGGCAAAGCATATCAATGAGCGACTGGGATGTGATGGGAAATGCCTTTAACGATGTGTCTTTGGGTGTGGCAAAGCTCAGTGAAAGCGGATTTTTTGGTCCATACCATCTTCTTTTGAACCCAAAGGATTACTTCAAGCTAAACCGCGTCTATCACAACACAGGGCTACTTGAGATAGAGCAGATAAAGAAAATAGTCAGTGAAGTTCACACATCCGCCATAGTGCCAGAGGGAAAGGCTATACTGGTCTCCGCCGGTTCCCAGAACATGGACATAGTGGTAGCCCTTGATATGTCCCTTGCCTATGTGGAGGCCACCAACATGGTTCATGAATTCAGGGTAATGGAGATTTTGGCGCCAAGGATAAAACGTCCGGGTGCTATTTTAGTTATTGGTAAGTGATCGCCCTCTAAATGTTTTCTCCAAGCATTTTAGCCCACAGCCACCGATAACCTTTCCAACCAACCCTTTCTGTAGCCGTCAAAGTTCCCCTCCTCTATTGCCCTTCTTGCACCCTCCATAAGCCTGTGGTAGAAGTGGAGGTTGTGGATAGTGTTTAAAATATAGGCGGAGATCTCTTCTGCGTGGAAAAGATGCCTCAGGTAAGCCCGGGAGAAGTTCTGGCAGGTATAACAGTTGCACTCTGGGTCCGGTGGAGAAAAGTCCTTTTTGTAAATCTCCTTTCTTATGTTCAGCTTTCCTTGGGAGGTGAATAGGGTCCCCGTGCGTGCCATACGGGTGGGCGCCACGCAGTCAAACATATCAACGCCCACCCCTACTGCCATCAAAAGGTCCTCGGGCATACCTACACCCATTAAATAACGGGGCTTTTCCCAAGGAAGCTCCTCGCAAACCAGCTGTGCCATCTCTATCATAATTTCCTTTGGCTCTCCTACCGACAGACCCCCTATGGCATACCCAAAAAGTTCCCTCTCCATAGTCCTCAAGGCGGACTCTCTCCTCAGGTCCTCAAAGAAAGCCCCCTGAACTATGCCAAAGAGCACCTGATCCTCCCTCTTCTTTGCCTTTATGGACCTGTCAAGCCATCTCAGCGTCCTCTCTAAGGCGGACTTGGCGTAGGCATAGGTGGTGGGATACTCCACGCACTCATCCAAGGGCATGATTATGTCCGAGCCAAAGACCTCCTGAGCCTTTATCACAAACTCGGGCGTAAAAAAGTGTGTGTCCCCCGCCAGATGGTCTTTAAAATACACGCCCTCCTCTTCCACCTTCACCTTGGACCTTCCGTCCTTTAGCCGATCCTTAGAGAGAGAAAAGACCTGAAAGCCTCCACTGTCTGTAAGTATGGGCTTTTTCCAGCCTATGAATTTATGTAGTCCTCCCGCGCTCTCTATCACTTCAAGCCCGGGGCGGAGGTAAAGGTGGTAGGTGTTTCCCAAGATTATCTGGGTGCCAATCTCTTCCAAAAGCTTGTGGATCATAGCCTTCACAGTTCCCTGGGTGCCCACGGGCATAAACAC
>DAIUER010000028.1:0-8131 GCA_036845005.1 Thermocrinis sp. | reverse complement strand
ACCACAAGGACGTTCCTTTATAAGAGAGATACCCTTTACAGCACTTGGGACAGGCTCATAGGCGAAGCCTTGGCGGACTACTTCCACGGTGTGGATGCGGTAATGAGCTTGGATGTGGCGACCTCCCCCGGCTACAGGTGGGGACCGGCAGTTTTACCGAACAGGCCCGTAAGGGTTGAGGATGTTTATAATGTGCTTGGAATTACCTATCCTCAGGTTTTCTTGCTCAAGAGAAAGGGCAGAGACCTTTTGGCGCTCTGGGAGGATGTGGCGGACAATGTGTTTAATCCCAATCCTCTATACCAACAAGGCGGAGATATGTCAAGGATATACGGCGTAGAATATGAGCTAAAGGTAAATGCCAAGCAGGGAGAGCGTATCAGGAATGTAAAGATCAAGGGCAAACCTTTGGAAGAAAACAAAGAATACCTGGTGGCGGTATATGGAGGACCACCCCCACCCGGAGTGCAACCAGAGAAGGCGGATATAAGGGAGATCGTGATAAACTACATTAAAAAGAAGAAGGAGTTGGTGGTGGAAAGAAAGCCCAACGTGAAGGTTTTAGACCACCCTTACAACACAGACTGCTTCTGGAGGTGAAAAATGGCAAAGTTTTTCACCCTTCTCCTCTCCCTCTTTTTCTTTTCCTTTGGGATGGACCCAGTAAAGGTGATGTATCTTACCTATCCTCTGAAGGAAAGGGACTTCAAGAAGGCGGTGGATGATGTAAAAAAAGGAATGGAGGAGAAGGGAATAAAGGTTATAAGGGTCCTTACCATATCCGACGCCATAAGGGCAAGGGGCTCTGCGGACTTTCCTAACTACTATGTGATCTTTGGCTGTGAAATGCCAGAGATGAAAAGCATCCTCCTTAAGGCTCCTGCCCTCAGCAATGTGGTGCCCTGTAGCGTAGCGTTGCATCAGTCAAAGGATGGAAAGATCCACGCAACCCTGATAAACGAAAATGTCTTTCTCTCTAAGTACGGCGCAGAGCTAACCAAAGAGGAAAGGTTGGCGGTAAAGAAAACCTACCGACAGCTCAGGGCGGTTCTCTCCGAAAAGAGCGGGAAAAAGCTAAAGGTGGTTAGAATACCACCACCAAAGGAGGAGCTTGTGTATGAAGAGGAGGTAAAGGGCTTAGGATACGATGAGTTTAAAACCCTCTTCAAGACATCCTTGGACGGGGTAAACATGAACTTGCTGGATGTGATAGAGGTATCCCAAGAGAGCCCCAAGTTTTCCATATTCTTGGCGTGCAATCTCTCCTACGGGGAGGCTATTCTTAAGGATGTTCCTCAGTTTGGCACTTTGGCACCCTGCCGGGTCTATACCTACGAAAAGCCCAACGGAACTGTGGGCGTGGGCTACATAAACATTCCGTTCCTCCTACAAACCTACAGCAGGCACCTCAAAGAGGACAAGGCAGACATCTTCCGCAAGGCGGACCAAGACATAAAGTCTGCCATAAAGGAGGCAAAGGGTGAGTAGGCTTTTTAGTATACTGCTCCTTTTTCTTTCTATATCCTTTGCAGTTCCCAAACATGTTAAAGAAACTTTAAAAGAGCTTAGCCCGGGTATATACGGGGTTTTTGGTGTTTATGAACAGGTAAATCCAAAAAACAGAGGCTTTATATCCAACGCCTACTTTATCATCACAAGGGATGGAGTTATAGTCTTTGATGCCCTCAGCACTTATAAACTGGGAAAGGAACTCGTAGAGACCGTCCAGACAAAGACCAAAAAACCCATAAAGTATTTGATCATATCCCACTATCACACAGACCACTTTTACGGAGCAAAAGCCTTTAAAGAAAAGGGAGCCATCATCATAGGTCATCCCTATGCCTTGGATTATTTGGGTAGTGATGAAGCCCAAAGAATGTTCAACGCAAGGTTGGGCGTGCTCGGAAAGGATTTAATGAAGGGCACTGTGCAGACAGCCCCAGACCTTTTGGTAGATAAAAGCTTGGTGATCCTGTTGGGAGGAGAACGGTTTGAAATCCATCACTGGTGTAAGGCGCATACCGATGGAGATCTGGTGCTTTGGGTTCCCTCAAAGAAGGTTCTCATATCCGGGGACATAGTCTTTGGTGGAAGGGTGCCTTTCCTTGGCTCGGGTAATTCTAAAAGTTGGATAGAATGCTTGGACAAGATCCTTGAGCTGGAGCCAGAAGTTCTCCTCATAGGTCATGGAGAGCCTCTCTTTGGAAAGGAAAACATCAAAAGGCAGGTAGCGTGGACTAAAAATTACATCCAAGACATAAGGAGCGTGGTAAGAAAGCTTTACGAAGAGGGTTTAAGCTTAGAGGAGGTTCGTGCAAAAGCCAACGAAGAGATGCTAAAGATAGACCCAGCTTATTCCCAACTACCCGTTTTCTTTGATGTTAATCCGGTTAATGCCTATCACCTTTACTTTGAGATAGAGAGGGAAGTGCTCTTTGAAAGCAAATGATTTAGTTCAGCATTGCCAGTATCTGATGCCTTAGAATGTGGGCTGGTCTATAGTCTGGGGCGATCTTGATGGCGGTTTCCAGCTCCTGCAGGGCGTCCTTGAACATACCCTTTGCCAGATATACACGGGCAAGGTTTATGTGTGGATAATGCCTTGGTTCATAATTTTTGGCAGTTATAGCCTTTTTCAGCCAAGGAATAGCCTCGTCATACCTTCCCAAGGCAATAAGGTATGAGCCTATATCGTTGTAAGGGTTGCCAAAATCTGGGTCCAGTTCTATAGCCTTCAAGCACAGTTCTATGGCAGTTTCGTAATCGCCCTTCATGCTGTATGCCCAACCCATAAAGGTGTATGCCTGGGCAGTTGGGTAAATCTCCGCAGACTTTTCGTAAAGTTCTATTGCCTTATCAAGCTCGCCAGTCATATGAAGTATGTAAGCCTTCTGAAATAGTTCTTCCGCAGACCTCTTCAGGTCTTCCATGTTTACTCCTCCTTCTGGATTAAATATAATCTGGCTAATAAAATTTGACAACAGGAAACTAAAATATCTCCAAAGCGTAAAAGCCCAGCTACCGCCTCAGCACCAAATGGGTGTTAAATTGTTAAGCTGACAAGTGCTTTATCTTTAATATTTTTCCTAAGCCCAACCACTTTGCCCACCACCATAACCGCAGGAGGTTTAACATCAGGAGGTTCCTTTGCGAGACCTTCTAAGGTGCATACTACAGACCTTTCCTCAAAGGTGGTGCCCCTTTCAATAAAAGCTACTGGCTCCTTTGGGTCCCTTCCAACCTCCAAAAGCCTTTGGGCGATCAACTGCCTCCTTGAAACTCCCATCAGAAAAACCAATGTGTCTATGCCCTTTAAACACTCCCAGTTTACGTTGGACTTCTCTTTCCTTGGGTACTCATGCCCCGTTATCACCGCAAAGGAGGAAGAAATTCCTCTGAAGGTCAACGGAAAAGTAAAGTTGGCGGTGGAGGTGTTCTTGGGAGGCGAAAAGGTTGGCACAGTGCCTTTGGACGAACTGCATGTGTATGTGGAAAGACTCTTAAAGGAGGGCGCTTTGCAGTTTTAACAAGAAAGGGGGCAAAAGCCCCCAGTTAGGTTCAGGCTTTGAAGTCGTTTATAGGCAGTAGGGAGGTGTTCTTGAGCACGTCCTCCAGGTTGCCCTTTAGCTTCCTTACTGCCACCCTTGAAGCCTTATACCAAGGTATGGTGGTTTTGGGGTCTGTGTAGTCGGTGGTAAGGTGATTGAGAGAACCCTTCCAGTGATACATTATGCCGTATATCGTTCCGGGAGGGGGTGCGTCGTTCACATACACAAGGGCTATGGCGGTGCCCTCCAAGTTATACACCTCTACAATGTCTCCGCTCTTAATTCCAAGCCTTCTGGCATCCTCTGGGTTCATCTCTATGTAAGGCAGGGGTATGGTATAGACCTTCTCAGGCAGATGCCTGTCGTTGTAGCCCGTCTGCCAAATTATCTGCGACCTTCCGTTGGTGAACCAGAAGGGGAATTTCTTGTCGTTGCCATCTTGGAAGTATTTTGTGATCTGGGGTGGGTAGAACTTCATGGGGTCGGGTTCCCATGGGTCTGTGCCAAACCACTTGAACTTACCATCCGGTGTGCCAAACTTGTGCACATACCTTCTCTTTGTGCCCACAAGCTCTCCCGTCTTGGGGTCTATGCGAACGGGAACCTGTATGCCCTTTTGCCCCACCTTTCTGAGATATTGGTAGGTCACACCCTTGTAGCACTCTGCGGGTAGCATTGCCTCGTCTGCCTCCGAGACCCTGTTGTCCGGAAACTCACTTGCACCGTCTAAGAATACTTCCTCCGCACTCTTCCAGTCCATACCCGCACAGTATTTGGCTTCTTCGCGGTTTCCTTCCGCCTCGTATAGTTCCTTCATCCTGGTGGCGATCCTTCCCCAGATCCACCAGTCGGGCTTAGCCTCTCCAGGGGGTGCCATAAATTGGTCTGCGATCCTGAGAAGCCTGCTGTTGCAGTTTATGGAAGTGATGGGTGTTTCTCCCCAGCCCGCTGCGGGCAGTAGGACGTGGGCATCCCTTGCAGTTTCAATCTCATACATGTTTATAACCACCATAAACAGACCGTCCGTCTTTTCAAGACCTTCAAGGATCCTCTTTGCCCTATCCTCAGAGCCGGCGGGCTCTCCTGCCAGCTTTGCCTGTTCAGAGAGATATCTTGTAAGCGCAAGCGTCCTTTCGTGCACTCTCTTCTTATAGGCTTGAGAGTTGGGTGTGGATAGATACGGGTCTGTTCCAGCCACAAAATAGACCTTAGCCCTTGGGTCGTTCTTTACATACTCGTCTATGTTGGGTGGTGGTCCTCCTGCGTATATGGAGCCCACAAGCTTTGCCCTGGATTCGCCGTGAGGTCTAACATAGCCCTCTTGGTGTCCGCCCAGTCTTCCACAGCCCGTGCCGGGTTTTCCGTAGTTTCCAGTAAGCGCAGCAAGTTGGGCAATGGATGCAATGGTGTCGTAGTTCTTATAGCCCCATATTACACCCTTTTCGTATATGGTGAGGACTCTCCTTCTAAAGCCTCCTGCTTTGGGCTTGGCGATCCACTCCGCCGCCTTTTCTATGTCTGCCCTCTTCACTCCCGTTAGTCTTTCCACCCTGCGCATAAACTCATCGTAAGGGACATCAAGCATTAGGGATTTCTTCTTGTAATCTTCAAAGGTTTTCAGGTCTGTCCTCTTTTCCACAAACTCTTTGTCCCACCATCCCTTTTCCCAAACAGCCCTTGCTATGGCGTTGGCAAGCACATAGTCTGTTCCAAGGTTTGGCTTAAGGTGGAGGACCCTATCGGGTGCCACTGCTTCAGCAACTGTTACGCTGGAGGTCCTCCTGGGGTCCACGATGATCATCCTTGCGGGTTCTGCGGGCTCTCCCTTCAGATACTCCTTCTTCTTTTCCTCTATGGTCGCGCCTTGGAGGTTTGGTAGCATGTGCTCTGTGTAGAAGACGGATCCAGTTTCAAAGGGGTTAGCACCCCAGAGTACGATGGTGTCTGCGAGCCTTGCATCTTCGTAGGTGTAGTTAAGCTCGTGGGCTCCCCTTTCCCTTTGCCCCCACACCTCGGAGTTGTAGGCGGGTCTGTTGTGGATGGAGAGCATTCTGGTGCCCACCGCTATAAAGAAGAACTTTCCTACCGCCCAGTTGTCCTCAAAGCCAGCGCCAGAGTTTCCATGGTCGTGGATCTTCATTGCCACAGAGTCCGGACCAAATTTGTCCTTGACGCCCTTCACAACCCTTGCGATAAGGTCTATGGCTTCATCCCAGCTGACGGGCATAAACTGATCCCCAACTCTTACCAGCGGATAGTGTAGCCTGTTTCTGGTGGGCTTTGTGGGTGAATAGGCTGCCTGTGCGTTGGTTCCACCCCTTATGGAGTAGTTTCCTCTGTTTATGGGCGAGTCCTTCGCGGGCAGTATGAGTATGTGGTAAAGCTTGCCGTCTTCACCCTTTACTACATTGTACATAGTTTCAGTTATTGATTGGGTTTGCAAAGCTACTCCCTGCTTGGAGAAGTCTATACCTAAGGCGTTCTCCTCGGGCTTTAGACCACCCTCTTTGCCCTTTGGCCACCTATAGACGTTGTAGCCACAGCCCACATTACAGTATTGGCAGACGGTGGTAAATTTTTGGGCATCCTTTGGTGGTATTGGTATGCGGTCCTTTCTTGCAAACAGTGCCATGGCTTACACCTCCTTTATTTTTTGGCAACTTTCAAAACATTTCTAACTCTTCCCCAGATGAGCCCTTCTACTCCCTCCGCGTATATGTCTCCTGTCCTTGGTTCAAAGCGTAGGATTATCTGAGGGAGCCACTCGGAAGCGTGCCCTTGATAGGTCTGTCCGTTCTTTGCGGGGTCAAACATAGAGTAGTGGCACGCACACACAAACCGCCTTTTGGAATAGCTAACAGGACAGCCCATGTGGGTGCATAGGGAAGAGTATGCCACTATATCCCCATCCGGTCCAACACCGCCATAAGCCCTTTCTCCAAGCTTGATGAGCACTGCGGGAGAATTTTGATCCGGGTAGTTAAAGCTCACCGGCTCGCCTACCCTCAGGTTCCTGATGTTTGCCACCTTTACCCTTGGGTAGGGCTGGCTCGTAAGAGCCTTCACCAACTCTGGCGAAGTCAAGAGAGCGCCCATTGCCGCGCTCCCCCCTATGAAGGTCCTTCTGGAAATTTTTGTCATAAACATCATTACACCTCCTAACGGGTTTCAATTCTTTATGCATGCAAACTTCGTGCCAGTTTTGAAACATTGAAAAATCAAGAATTTTCAAAAGGGAACATCCCTGAGAATGCCCAAATTTTGACGATGGGTGCTCAAAAATTGAGCAAATTTTGTTTGAGGTTCTTTAGTCTGCTTTCCAAGGTGTTTCTGGATATTCCCAAAAGGCTCGCCACTTTGGATTTGTTCCCTGAGTATCTTTCAAGGAGTTTTTTTATAAGGTATAGCTCCACCCTCTCAAGGAGGTTTGGAAGTTCCTCCTCGGGCATTGCATCAAGCAAAAGCTCCAGAGCTTTCTCAAAAGAAGGATTGTTTTTTCCTCATGAAGTGCAAAGTCCTTTATCTTTCCAAACCTTGTTTCAAGCACCGCTTTATAGACTAAGTTTTTCAGTTCCCTAACATTCCCCGGGAAGGAATAGTCCATGAGTTTTCTTAGTGCCTGCTCCTCCACTCCCTCCAAGCTCGTTCCCAACTCGGCGTTGGCAAGGGCTACAAAGTATTCCACCAAGGGTTTTATGTCCTCCTTTCTTTCCCTGAGTGGTGGCACATGTATTTCCAACTGGCTTATTCTGTGGTAAAGGTCCTCTCTAAACTTTCCCTCTTCCACCATCTTTTTTAGGTCCCTGTTGGTGGCAAAGATGAGCCTTACATCTGCCTTCTCCTCCCTTGAGCTACCCAAGGGGAAAAAGCTCTTTCTTTCCACAAAAGCCAAAAGCTTGGCTTGGAGCTTGTAGGGCACATCCCCTATCTCATCCAAAAAAAGCGTTCCGCCCTCCGCCAACTTAGCCTTTCCCTTTTTATCCACCAATGCGCCCGTAAAGGCACCCTTCACATAACCAAAGAGCTCTGCCTCAAAGAGGTCCCAGGGTATGGCTGGGCAGTGCAGTATTACAAAGGGTCCCTTTTTCCTCGGGGAGTTCTCGTGGATGAGCTTGGCAACAACTTCCTTTCCTACCCCCGTCTCTCCTGTTATCAAGACATTCAGATCATTTTGACAGGCTAAGCCCACCTTTTTGAATACCTCAAACATCGTCCTTGAGGAGCCAATTACCTTTAATTCTTTGCTGTAAGAGGGCTCAAGCTTTGGAACAAACTCCAAGGCGTTCTTTACCGCCTGCAAACGCTCTTGGCTACTAAAGGGCTATTTTAGCACATCCACCGCACCAAGCCTTGAGGCACTTACCACCGAGTCCGCATCCGCATAGGCGGTTATAAAGATCACCGGGATGTTAAAACCCTTTGCCCTCAGTTTTTCCACCACATCCGTCCCCCTCTCACCCTCCAACCTTATATCCATCAAAAGTAGGTTGCTATCTGGCAGATACTCCTCCAAGCCCTCCGAGGACTGCAGGGCAACCACCTCAAAGCCCTTTGAACTGAGAACCCTTTTTATAGAATGC
>DAIUER010000027.1:0-8769 GCA_036845005.1 Thermocrinis sp. | reverse complement strand
CCTTCCTCCCGCCTTATAAGCTACTTCTATCAACCTTTGGGATTCCGCTATACCTTCAGAAACCTTAAAATCGTATTGCTGTGCAGAGGCACTAAAAATTATAGCCACAGTCAGAAGCTTTAAGATCGTAATATTTTTCATCTTCCTCCTCCTTGTTTTAAATAACTATTATAAGCCCAATCGGATAAAATTGTTAAAATATTACTCCATCCATGAAAAACTTTTACGCAAATCTTTTCGCCTTTTTGCTGTTGTGGGTAGCTTCCGCGGGGGTCGTCTTTTACAAACCTGTGAATCTTGGGCTAGACCTAAGGGGTGGTGTATCTATACTGCTCCAACCGGACATCTCTTACGCCTTGGAACAGGAATATCAAAGGCTGAGTAAGGATTTATACGATAAACTGAGGGAAGAGAAAGTTCCCGTGCTGGATGTTTTAGCGGACAAGGAAGGCATAAAGGTAGAGCTTTTGGAGGACGCTAACATAGAGCAGGTGATCCAAAAGAACTTCCCACGCCTTGAGATAAGGGAAAGGGGCAGAGGTTATGTTTTGATTGCCCTAAAAGAGCAGGAGATATCTGCCCTAAGGGAGGGAACTGTAAGCCAAACCATTGAAGTCCTGAGGAAAAGAATAGATGAACTGGGGGTGGTCCAACCGGTTATTACCAAGGTGGGGCAGGATAGGGTTCTGGTGGAACTGCCCGGTCTTTTGGATTTGGAAAGGGCAAAGTCTGTTATAGGAAAAACCGCCCTCTTGGAGCTAAAGCTGGTGGTTGATGTGGGCAGTAGGGAAGACCTTGAGAAAAGGCTAACGCCAGACCTGGAGCTACTTCCTTCAAGGGACAATACCCAGTGGTTTTTGGTGGAAAAGACAGCGGTTATAACGGGGGCGGACCTAAAGACCGCCTACACCTCTCAGGATGAGTTTGGAAGACCTGCGGTTAGCTTTGAGCTAACAGACGACGGGGCAAAGAAGTTCGGAGAAGCTACCGAGAAAAACATAGGCAGAGCCCTTGCCATAGTGTTGGATAAAAAGGTAATTTCCGCACCGGTTATAAGAAGCAGAATAACCAGCACGGGGCAGATAACGGGGCAATTTACCTTGGACGATGCAAAGGAGCTTGCCATTGTGCTCAGGGCTGGTGCCCTTCCCACAAAGGTTGATTTCTTGCAGGAGAGCGTCATAGGACCAAGCCTTGGTAGGGATGCTATAGAGCAAGGGATAAAGGCTGGTGTCTTGGGCTTTGTACTCTTAGCCCTTTTGCTTTTGTTCAGATACAAAACCGCGGGCATAACCGCCAACCTTTCCATAATCCTCAATGCCCTTATGCTATGGGCTGGCATGGTTCTTTTGGGTGCCACCTTAACATTGCCCGGCATTGCAGGGATAATACTGAACATGGGAATAGCGGTAGACTCCAATGTGCTGATCTTTGAGAGGGTAAAGGAAGAGCTAAGGCTCGGAAACAGCATAAGAAAGGCAATAGAACTTGGCTACAGGAGAACCTTGGGCGCAGTCTTTGATACCCACATAACCCTTTTGGTTGCAGCGCTAATACTCTTTCAGTTTGGCAGTGGTCCAGTAAAGGGCTTTGCCACCACCTTAACCCTCGGAACAATAGCCTCTTTTGTGTCAAATGTGTATTTTGCCAAGTTTCTTCTTGAACTCCTATACAAGCTAAAGGCTTTCAGAATGTAAAAATATGATGGTGGTAAGTTAGCCATATAGGGATTAAAATTAACTCTGTGCTGGAGTTAAGAGAAAGGGACAGACTTGAGAGCCTGTTTTTGGAAGTTTTGGAGGACCAAAGCAAAAGGGAATTGCTGCTTTATTTACTTTGCTACATCCAACTTGTAAAAAAGGAGGGGAATTTTTCAATTGGCTTGGACCAGTTCTTGGGCTGTGCTTACAGGAGCTTCAGGACAAGTAGGAGCCAGTGGAAGGATGTTTTGGTGGAGCTAAACCTACTTAAGATCACTGACATATATGGGAATGTGTATGCGGGGAAGGATATTTACAAGCTACAAGAGGACAACCTGCTCTTTGTAAGCCTGTATGAGCAATATTTAGAGGATTTTTACGGGCTTTCAAACAAGGTGGTTAAGTATTGGAGTATAGCCCACAAGCTCAGCTACAGTAAGCTATGGAACCCTCAAGACGCCATCCATCTGGGTGTTTATATCTTCAACGAAGAGCTTTATGAGGAGTATATGCACTACTCAGAGTTGCAGAAAGAAAGGTTCAGAAGGGATGCGGTCTTCTTTGAGGTCCTTGAAAAGGCGGTTAAAGGGACAACCACCCAAGATTGTGCCAAATGCTGGTGGGAAGCCTTAGGGCTAACAAAGAAGCTTCCCGATGTGTATTATGGAGTTGATGTGGAAAAACTCAGGAAGAGCTTGGAGAACAACTGGAGAAGGTGTCAAAAGGGAAAAAGGGTGGAAAAGGTCAAGGTGGAGTTTGTAAAGCAAACAAAGGGAAAAGGTCTTTGGAGGTATTTAAAGGACACTATAAACAGGCTTTACAGACGCTTAATGCACAGGGGACCTTGGAACATAACCCTAAAGGAAGAGTGTTTAAGGGAACGTCCGAGGTTGAATGTTTAAGGACATCTCCGACCCAATCTATCAGTTTATAAGGCTCTATCCCAAAGAGCTAAAGGTAATTGATAGCTTTGTCTTTCAGAGGCTAAGGTATGTAAAGCAGTTGGGTGTTGCACACATGGTTTTTCCCTCCGCCCAGCATACTCGCTTTGAACACTCCCTTGGGGTTATGAACTTGGCGGGGGAGATATATGCGAGCCTTGGCTACAAAGATCAGAGGCTTTTTGAGATCGTCCGGTTGGCGGGGCTTTTGCACGATGTGGGACATCCACCCTTTTCCCATACCACTGAAGTTCTTTTGGGAGACAAAAGCCACGAACACATAGGAAAGGAGCTTGTCCTCGGAGAGGTGGGAGAGGAGTTAAAAAGCCTTGGCTTTTCTCAGGAGGATGTGGAACTTTTAGCACGCCTTGCCTTTAAAGAACCAAAGGACGAGGAGGAGAGGTCCCTTTCCCACATAATAACGGGGGAGCTTGGGGCAGATAGAATGGATTACCTAAGAAGGGATGCGTACTTTTGTGGAACCTCTTACGGGTTTTTTGATTACCGCAGAATTTTGAACCACTTAGAAAGGCAAAACGGCAGAAAGTGCGTCAATAAAAGCGCCCTGAGGGCTTTGGAGAGCTTTTTCTTGGGTAGGTTCTTTATGTATGTGCAGGTTTATTTCCACAAGGTGGTGCGCATACTCAACATCCACCTTTTGGAGCTTATAAACAGCTACATAGAGAGGGGCCTCTTTTCCAAGGAAGAGTTTCATAAGCTTACAGACGCACACTTTATTGCCCTTGCCCTCAAAGAAAGGGAAAATCCTTTGGTCAGGAGGCTCTTTTTGAGGGAGCACTTCAGAGAAGTTTATAAGGGTGAGGATCCAAAGGAGTTTGAACAGGTTAAAAGTTATCTTTTGGAAAGGTTTGATGAAAAGGACCTGAGATTTGACATAGCAGAGAAGAACCTTATAGAGGAGGAGTTTTATATAAGCTACGACACAGAGTTGAAGGAACTCAGGGAGGCATCTCAGATTATGCGAAACCCTCCCAAGGTGCAGATATACAGAATATACATAGAGCCGAGGTTAAAAGAGTATGCGCTCCAGCACCTTAAAAAGACTGCTTGAGAGCTCAAGGACGTCTACCCTAATATGGGTCTATCTATCAGCCATCGTTGGCGTCTTGTCTTTGGTGGGTATGGCAGAGGTTCCCTACATTTTGGTATGCCTCTCCTTCCTATTTGTGGGTCTTTTCATGGATTACAAACAGACCTATCCTATAAGACGGATATTTCTAAACACCTTTGGCGTGGCGATGGTCCTCTACTTTGGCTCTCAACTCAGCCTTGAAAACCTTGTGGGACCCCTCTCAAATCTACTTCTCATTCTCCTTGGCATAAAGTTCCTTGAGGAGAAAAAGCCAAGGGACATGTATCAGATTTTGCTTCTCAGTTTGCTCTGTATATCTTTGGCTACCCTCCACAACCTATCTCTGAGCTTTCTGCTTTTCTTGCTGGTCTTTAGCCTTCTTTCCATCACCTCCCTTGTGTTTATAAACTCTTACAGGCAAAGCCAGAGGGACTACCAGAGGGCGGAAGTGTTCTTTTACTACTCCAAGGTCTCCTTAGCTTTGTTCATCTCTGTTTTTTTGCTTGCCATTCCTTTCTTCGTTGGACTTCCCAGGAGCCAGTTTCCCATTTTAGACCTTCTTGGCAGGGGTGAAGGTCTAAAGACGGGCATAGCAAATGAGGTTTCTTTGGGAAAGGTGGGAGAAATCCAACAGGACAACACCTTAGCCTTTAGGGTCTATGGTCTAAGTCAGGGGCTCAAGGACCCCTACTGGAGGGTTCAGGTCTTTGACACCTACCAGAATGGGCGCTGGGTCAATAACTTAAAGGGAAGCCAAGCCCTACCAAAAGGGACAGGAGATGTGCAATATACAGTGGTTTTGGAGCCCCATTACGATGACTACCTACCTGCCTTGGACTATCCCTACAGCTTGAGCTCTTTGGAAGGTATAAAGGCTCAGGTTTTTGTCTCTCCTGGTGGCGTTTTTAGGGCTTCCACTTCAATAAACAGACCCATCCGATACACCGCCAGCTCTGTCTTTGAGCCCCCAAACTGGGATGAGGACATTAAGCCTTATCTTGAAGTGCCAAAGGATGTGCCAAAGGGCATAAGGAACTTGGCACAGGAGCTATCCCGCAATGCAAAAACTGACGAAGAAAAGCTAAAAAGGGTAATTGAGCACTTTTCCAAGGGATACACCTACTCCCTTAAGCTGGAAAAGTTTGAAGGAGACCCCCTTGAATACTTTTTGCTGGTCTCCAAAAAGGGAAACTGTGAATACTACGCCAGTGCCACCGCCCTGTTGCTCAGGCTTATGGATGTGCCCGCAAGGGTGGTGGGAGGCTTTAAGGGGGCGGTTTGGAACAACTACGGAAACTACTACATTATCACCAACTCTATGGCTCACGTGTGGGTGGAGGCATACATCAACGGAAAGTGGGTAAGGGTGGATACCACCCCTCCCTACCAATCTCCAGCCCTTAGACGCATATCAATCTTCTCTTTGATAAAGGACAGCATAGTTTCCTTCTGGTATAGCAATGTGGTGGGCTTTTCCGCAGAAAAGCAGATAAGCCTCTTTAAAGCCTTTGGCAAAGGATTAGGGTGGGGTGTCAAAAAGGAAAACTTTATGGTAGTGTTAAAGTATATACTCCTAACCGCCTTAGGCTTAGCTTTGCTTTATTTACCCCTTTACCTCTACAGAAGGTTAAAGAAGGACCCAGAGAACCTCTTCAGAAGATTGCAAGAGACACTAAACTCCAAAGATAGTCCCGAAAGGCTATTAGAAAAGTTTAAAGGCAAAGAACAATACAGGTACGTGGAATACATAGTAAGGCTATACCAAAGGTATAAATACTCCAACTACAGGGTCTATCCTGATGAGGTCAGGGAAGGCTACAGAGTTTTAAAGATCCTAAAGGATACACTCAATAGTTCCCGTCGCTCCTCACCTTGATGACAGTATGCACATTTCCCCTTGGGTTGAAGTCTCCTATCACCTCCAAAAACTTGGGCTTTAGGGTTTCATAGAGGGCTTGGTAGATCTCGTTGGTAGCCTGCTCGTGGGATATATACCTGTTTCTGAACTTGTTTAGCCAGAGCTTCAAAGACCTCAGCTCCACTATATACTGGTCTGGAATATACCTTATCTTTATGGTGGCATAATCTGGGTAGCCAGAGCGGGGGCAAAGGCAAGAAAACTCTGGAAACGTTATCTCTATAAGATAGTCCCTCTCCTTGGAGGGATTCTCCCAAGCTTCCAACTGTGCCTGTTCAATTGCTAACTCACCGTATTTTTTTTCCATACTAATAAAATATAGCCCGTGAAGGTTTATAAGCTTGGCAGAGTGGGAAACTTACGTTCAACCACCCTCTTTCACGCCTTTGCACGTGCTGGGCTCTATGGCTTAATACTTGTGGAGCCCGATGATACTTACTTAAGCTTGGGCTACTTTGATAACTTGCAACAGGTGGTAGATTTAGAAAGGGCTAAAGCCCTAAACATTCCCATCATAAGAAGGGAGGTGGGCGGTGGAACTGTGCTTTTATCAAGGGGGCAAGTTTTTTATCAGTTGGTGGTTCCCAAAAGCCTTGCACCCTTCAAGGTGGAAGATGCTTACAAAAAGTTCTCCCAACCGGTGATGGAAACCTACAGACAGCTAGGCATAGAGGTGGAATACAGACCTATAAACGATATAATCACCAAAGGCACCAAAAGAAAGATCAGCGGACAGGGGGCAGGAGACATAGGCAAAGCCTTTGTGTTTGTGGGAAACATCCTTTTAAGGTTTGACACACAGCTTATGGCGGAGCTTTTAAAGGTGCCAGACAAAGAACTTTTAAAAAGCCTTTTGGATGAGAACATAAGCTGGGTGGAAAGGGAAACGGGCAAACTACCGGACTTTTGGGATGTGGCAGAGCTTTTGGAGGAGTCCTTCAGGAAAGTTCTGCCTTTGGAAGGGGAGGGAGAGGTGCCACAGGAGATCCTTGAATTGGCGGACAAGTTAAAGGAGGAGCTAATCTCTAAGGAGACCCTCTTTGAAGACACGGGCAGAAATCACAAACTTTTAAAAATAAGGGAAGGGGTATTTTTGGAGAGGGAAAGCTTGAGAATTCTGAGGGACAAAGAATAAAAAGCAACACCCATTTAGGATTAGAGGACTGGCTTATAATTTTTTATGCTACAATATTTCCCTTAAGTTTCAGGAGGAACGCAATGAGAGTAAAGGGTCCTTCTTCCAAAAAGTTTAAGAAGAAGATCTTAAAGCTTGCCAAGGGCTTTAGGGGTAAAAAGCACACCAGCTACAGAAGGGCAAAGGAGTATGTCTTTAGGGCTTTGCAGTATCAATACAGAGATAGAAGGCAGAGAAAGAAAGAGTTTAGAAGGCTCTGGATTGCAAGGATCAACGCAGGGGTCCGACCCTACGGGCTCTCCTACAGCAGGTTCATGAACGGCTTAAAAAAGGCTGGTATAAACCTAAACAGGAAGATGTTGGCAGAGATGGCAGTTAGAGACCCAGAAGGTTTTGCCAAAGTGGTGGAGATGGCTAAGCAAGCTCTGGCTGTAGGATGAACTTAGAGGACCTCCAAAGGCAAGCCCAAGAGGACATAAGTAAGGTTCAATCTACGGAAGAACTTCAGCAGGTAAAAGCCAAGTATCTGGGCAAAAAGGGTCTTATCACCTTAGCCATAAAGGATATTGCTAACATCCCACCGGAGCAGAGGAGAGAATACGGCTCAAGGTTAAACCAAATTAAGGAGTTTGTGGAAAACCTGTTGGAAGAAGCCCAGGAGAGGCTAAAAAATCTTGAGTTGGAGAGAGAACTTGCGACCGCATGGGAAGAGCTAACGGTTAGCCTTCCTAAGCGGGTGGGTGCCCTGCATCCCATAACTCAGACCTTGGAAAGGATAGAAAGCATCTTTTTGAGTATGGGTTTTTCGGTGGAAGAAGGACCAGAGGTAGAGCTTGAAAGCTACAACTTTGACCTTTTGAACATTCCAAAGGACCATCCTGCCCGAGATATGCAAGATACCTTTTATGTAAATAAAGAGGGTTATCTCTTGAGGACGCACACCTCTCCCGTTCAGATAAGGGTTATGCTCTCCCAAAAGCCACCCATCTATATGATCGCACCGGGCAGGGTTTATAGGAGGGATGACGACCCACCCCATTCGCCCGTCTTCCACCAGGTGGAGGGTTTGGTGGTGGATGAAGGGATAAGCTTCAAACACATGAAGCATACCATAGAGGTCTTTTTGAAGGAATTCTTTGAAAAGGATGTGCCCGTTAGGTTCAGGGCTTCTTACTTTCCCTTTACGGAGCCTTCTGCGGAGGTGGATATAGGCTGTTTGGTTTGTGGAGGTGAGGGTTGCAGGGTCTGCAAGGGCACCGGTTGGCTGGAGGTTATGGGTTGTGGTATGGTTCATCAAAAGGTCCTTGAAAACTGCCATATAGACACCGAGCTATATCAGGGTTTCGCCTTTGGGATGGGGGTAGAGAGGCTATGCATGCTATACTTTGGCATAGATAACATAAAGCTCTTTTATGAGAACGACCTTAGGTTTTTGAGGCAGTTTCGGTGGAGCTGAGCCTTAGCTTAGAAGAGGTAAAAAGTCTTTCAAAAGAGTTTGATGTGATCCCTCTTTTTGTGGAGGTTTTGGCGGATACGGACACACCCTTAAGCCTGTTTTTAAAGTTAGGGGACTGGGGAAAATACAGGGCACTTCTTGAGAGCGCAGAAGGTGGCATAAAGTGGGGAAGGTTCTCTTTTGTGGCACTGGGATCAGATCTGTCCTTTAGTTTCAAAGATCAAGAGGGCGATCCCTTTGAAGCACCAAAGAAATTTTTAGAGGGTCTGAGGGCATACAGGGACCCAAGACTGCCAAGGTTTTGGGGAGGTTTGGTAGGATATGTTGCCTACGATGTGGTCAGGTTCTTTGAGCCCGTGCCAATAGGTAAAAAGGATGTAATAAACCTCCCGGAGATGTTCTTTTTCCTAACAGAACTGGTGCTCATTCACGACAACCTAAGCGGAAAGGTCAAAGTGGTGGTTCCTATTTTTCCAAAGGAGGGTGCGGAAAAGGAATACCAAAGGGCAAAGGAAACTTTGCGGGA
>DAIUER010000026.1:0-8885 GCA_036845005.1 Thermocrinis sp. | reverse complement strand
TTCTGCGCCCAGTCTAAGTTTTATAAAACTCCCATAAACGTTTATCCTTTGGTGCCAAAGGATGAGATTGTGGAAGGTGCCCACAGGGCAGTGGAGTTTGGTGCAAACAGATACTGTGTAGTTTTGAGCGGAAGGTCTGCCACACCGGAGGAGGTGGAAAGGATAAAGGAGGGCGTAGAGGAAATAAAAAAGGTAGAAGGTTTGCCCATAAATGTGTGCGTGTCTGCGGGCACATTGGATAAGGAGTCCCTCTTAAAGCTAAAGTCAGCGGGTGTTAAAAGGGTCAATCATAACTTGGAGGCTTCCAAGAATTTCTTCCCAAAGATCGTCAGCACCCACACTTGGGAAGAAAGATACGAGACCATAAAGAGGATAAAAAGGGTGGGGCTTTCCACCTGTTGTGGGGGAATCTTTGGAATGGGCGAGTCCGATGAGGACCGGGTAGATTTAGCCCTAACCTACAGGGAGCTGGAGGTGGATTCCATACCTTTGAACTTTTTGATGCCCATTGAAGGAACGCCTTTAGAGAAAGCACCGGGCGTGGAGCCCTTGGAAGCCCTTCGTATAATTGCCATGTTTAGATTTACAAACCCAAGGGCAGAGCTAAGACTCTGCGGTGGGAGGGAACAAACCCTGAGAGACTTTTACGGCATGGCAATGTTAATGACCAACGCCATGATGGTAGGTGGCTATTTAACAAGGGCAGGAAGGGACATAAAGAAGGATTATCAGCTCATAAAGGACCTAAAGCTTGAGAGGCTTGAAAAGGTTCTCGAATGATTGAGGTCTGTGATGGCTATGAGAACATGCAAAAAGATTATGAAAACTTCCTGCGGGTTGAAGAGGGTGGAGGACCTTTTTTTAGGCTTTACCTTTGGAAGAAACCTGTAATCAGCTTGGGATTTCACCAAGAATCAAGGGATTTTCCTGTGGATGTAGTAAAAAGACCTACCGGTGGTGGTGCCCTTTTGCACGGATGGGACATCTCCTTCTCGGTGGTGGATGTAAAGGAAATGTGGGGCAAAAGCCCAAAGAAGATTTATCTAAGGCTTATGGGACTTTTAAAGGAGAGCCTTGAGGGCTTGGGTCTTTCCCTTGGGATTTCCAACTACGGAAGCACCTACAGGGAATACTTTTGTATATTCCAGCCTACCTTTGGGGAGATCACACACAGGGGAAAGAAGTTGGTAGCCTGCGCTATGAGGGTAGGGAAAAGGGGCTTTTTGCTCCACGGGAGCCTTTTCTGGACTTTGGACTATCTTATGGCTGAGCAGATAACTGGCATTCCAAGTGAAAGGCTCAGGGATAGGATGATCACCTTTGAGGAGATGTCAGTGTCTTGGGAGGAACTCCTGAAGGCTGTTGAGGATTTTTTCACAAGGGTTTTGCTCTGCAAAGCAAGCTATAGCCTTTGAAAATTCCTCTCTGTTGGAAAGGATCTTTTCCAAAAGCTTTAGAACAGTGTTAAGCTCAGCTTCCTCTTGCCTTATAACCAATCCACCACCAAGCCCTTCTATCTCTTTGGCGTTGTAATATTGATGGTCTCTGATTGCATGAGGAAAGGGGACAAACAGGGCGGGAACTCCGTAGAGGGAGAGCTCATTTATGGTGCTTGCACCCGCCCTACACAGGGCCAGATCGCAAGCCCTGTATATCAAGCCCATGTTTTCGGTAAATGGTAGGACTAAGACGGGCATGTTTTTGTAGGCGTCCTTGAACCTTTCGTAGTCCTTTTCTCCCGTTATATGCACACCTTGAAAATCCGTTTTTTTAAATATCTCAAAGGCTAAGTTGTTTAGAAAGACAGCACCTTGACTTCCACCCATCACCAAGAGGGTGGGCTTGTCCGAGAGGTTTAACGATGCCCTTGCCTGTTCCTTGGAGAGCTTTAGCCCATCTATTAAAGCCCTTCTCACCGGCAAGCCCGTTTTTACGACCTTTTCCTTTGGAAAAAACTTTTTGGAGTATTCAAAGGATACAAACACCCTTTTGGCAAACCTGCTGAGAAGTTGATTGGTAGTACTTGGGATAGAGTTCTGCTCGTGAAGAAAGAGGGGAGTTCTCCTTAGCACAGAGGCAAGACCAAGGGGAAGGCTCGCATAGCCGCCGAAGATAACGCTAACATCCTTCCTTCCGAGATTTGGCAGAAAAGACAAGGAGGAGGAAAAAATACTATAAAGGGACCTTAACTTTTCTACGGGGGACCTACCAAAAAAAGGATAGACCTTTAAAAATTTTCCCTCCACCGGCAGTAAATGGCTAAGTTTTTTTTCTATACCTCTTTCCGCACCTATGAACTTACAGGGAATTTCCCTCTCTAAAAGGCACTCCATTAGAGCTAACGCTGGAAAAAAGTGTCCTCCTGTGCCACCGCCCGCAACGTAAAGCATTTCAAAAAGAATACCATACCAAGCCCAAGTATTCCCTTAGGGCTTTGTAGCTATCTGCAAAGACGCCCATTTTTGGCAGAAGGCTGTAAAGATTATACTTCATGTCCCTCTTAAAATCGGTAGGGTATGGAACCACCTCCAAGCCCGCCCTTTGAAAGGAAAGCACAGCCCTTCTCATATGGTAAGCTGAACTCACCAACACAACCCTTTTACATCCCAGCTTTTCGCAGAGCTTTTTTACCTCTTGGGCGTTCTCTTCTGTGTCTCTGCTATTCACGTCTGTGTAGATCTTGCCTTTATCCACACCTAAGGTTAAGAGGAGTCCCTTCATGATCTCCGCCTCAGGCAAGGCACCAATGGAGGCACCACCTGAAAGTATGATGGGAAGGTCTGTCTGTTTGTGAAGCACAAAGCCCGTAAGCAGTCTCTTTGTGGAATCCTCTTTGAGGATGCCCGTGTTGTAGGCACCACCACCTAAGATCACTATGGCGTCTCCCTCCGGTTTGGAGGGCACAGGATAGGCTTCCTCCAAAGGTTTATAGAGCAAATCCTTTATGGGCTCCACCGAGAGCAAATAGACGAAAAGGGCAAAGGAAAAGGCGATAAGTTTTGCGAGCTTTCTCTTGGTCAAAATCCCAAGGAGTACAAAAGCTATTACTAAAAGTCCGGGTGGAAGGATAAAATAAGCAATCAGCTTTTTCAAAAAGAACATCAGGGTCTTCTTCTGGTGGCAATGAGCACTTCTTCCACCTGCTTAGCCTTTGCTATGTCCATCAGAAAGACCACAAACTTGTGGGCTGTATCCTCGTCTGCTTCTATTATCAATCTTTTTGGCTTTTTTTCTTCAAACACTCTTGCTAACTCTTCCAAAGTAGTCCTTTTGCCTTCGTAAAGGTATTCTCCATTTCTCAGAACCTGAACCCTAAGCACTTGCGTGATCTGTTCCTTTTCGCCTTCTTTGGCAAAGGGCAGTTTGACCGCCAACAGGGTTATAGGAGATTGAAAGGCAAGAATCGCCAAAAAGAGAAAGACCGCCAAAAGGGTATCTACCAACGGAACCACATCTATGTATGCCCTCTCATCAGGGTTTAGCCTGCGCCTCCTCACGGTAATAACCTCACAAACTCCAACAGCTCCTCCTCCAAGCGGTTCAGAAGACTACTTCCCCATATTCTAAAGACCCAATAGAAGAAGAGGGCTGGAATGGCAACCGCTAAACCCGTCGCTGCAGCCACCAAAGCTTCACCAATGCCCGACGCAAGAAGGTTCAAAGCAGTTTCAGACTGGTCTAGGGAAAAGGCGTTGAAGACCTTAATGAGTCCTGTAATAGTCCCAAATAAACCGATCAAGGGAGAAAGGCTAGCTATTGTTGAAAGAAGGGCTAAGTTCTTTTCCACCTTTGGCACCAAAAGGTCAATTTCTGTTCTCAGGGCTTCTGTTAGCCCGTTCTTGGGAACCCTTCCACCTTTGAAGTCCTCCAAAACCCTCAAAATGGCTTTGCTTCCCAGGGATGTGTCTAAGGAAAGCAGTTTGACTGCACCATCAAGGTCTCCGTTCCTCAGCAAACTTTTTGCCTCTTTTAGGTTTCTTGAAAGAAAGTTTGAAGAGCGTAGGTTTATCAACCTTTCTATGGCTATAGCCCAGGAAACTACAGAAAGGAAAAGCAAAGGATACATAGCCAATCCGCCCGTCTTCAAAAGGGCAAATACTCCCTCCATCATCGCACCTCACATTTTGGAAGTTCCCTCTTCAGCCTCTCAATTTTAACCCTTTCTTCCCGAGAAAGGGTATTGGCATCAACCCTCTCAAGAAAACAGCTGGCATCCCTTCTTAGACGGAGCTCCAAAAAGGTTTGGACGCCTTCCAAGATGGCTGAGTTGTATACCTGGGCACCTTTGTTGTTTAGGGATATATCCACAAGATACTCAAGGGCTTCCCTTGGCTTTCCTTCCGCTTTTAAAAGTTTTGCCATCTCTAACTTGGCTTTGGCGGAGAGGTTAATATCTTGACTTTTCGTCAGGGCGGTCAAGATGTTTCTGTCCTTGGTATTTTCGTATATTTTCCATAGAGTGTTATCAAAGGAAGGACTTCTGTAGCCAAGGCTGGTCAGTTGGTTGGCAATGGCGAGGGCTCTGTCCCACCTTTGAATGTTTGCATAAATCTGCATTGCCTTCTCCTTATCTGACAGGTCTCCACCTTCCAAGAGCTCTGCCGCGCTTTGTTGATCTCCAAGCTCTTCATAGAGCTTTATAAGCTCCCTCCTTGCGATGGCAGACTCTTCACTGTTTCCTTCTTTATACACCTTATAAAGTAGCACAGCCTTGTTTCTTTTATCCTCTTCAATAGATGCCAATTTTAGCAATGCTTTGTATTTTAAGGGCGAGTTTCCTTCAAAAAGCTCTATCAGGATTTTTTCAGCTTCCCTCTTTTCTCCTCTCTTTATTAGCAGGTCTGCTAACTGATACTTTAGCTCTGGGGCGTAGGGAGAGTTTGGTTCCTTTTGAAGATAACTCTTTATGAGCTTTTCTCTATCGCTTGGGGGCAATTCCCTCTCTTCCATTCCCAAAAGGGCAAGGGTAGCCTGGCTTGCCAATGGGTCCTCTGGAAACCTCTTTAATACATCCCAATAAACTTCCTTTGCAGAATCCACTCTCCCCAAGTTATACAGGGCATCTCCAGTTTTCATGAGCGCCCTTGCACCAAAGGGGCTTTCTTTTGGAACTTTTTTAAAGTAATCTATAGACCTCTCATATTTGCCCTCCATAAAATAGCTCAGCCCCAAAAGGTATAGTTCTTCGGGGGAATTTTCTGTAAGAAAGCGCCTTGCCAAGGCGGGTTTGCCCAAAAAGAGGGCAGACCTTGCCTTTAAGAGCCTTGCCTTTGGATGGTCTATACCTCGGAGAACCTTTAAAACATCCTCGTATCTCTTGAGGTTATAGTAGCACAATGCCCTGTAGTAAGGGTCCTCAAAGTAGCTTAGGGCGGAGAGCCAGTCCCCCTTTCTAAAAAAGCTCCAACCCAAGTATTCCTTATAGAGTTCTGGGTAGCGTTCCCTTACAGCCTTCAGTGGTTCCTCCATGGGCAAATTAGCCCAATAAGCACTCTCCAAAAGCCAGAGGTAATCTTCTCTATCCTTTTCCCTTTTGCCCTCCAAAAGGCTATAGGCGGTTTTGTAGTCGCCCATTCTAATAGCAGAATAGACTGCGTATCTTATGTTTTTAGCCTCAAGAAAGTTGGAAAAGGCGAGCTTATAGTCTCCTCTGTTGTATGCTATAATTCCCGCAAGCTCCAAAAAGCTGGGGTCCTTGGTTACGCTGTATGTGATCCTTGCCAAAAGCACATCCCTTTGGGCTATTTGGGAGTAAAGGGAATTGGCATATTCCCTGTTTAGGGTCTCAAGGAGACTGGCATACTGATAAGCCCTGTTGGTATCCTTCTTCTGCAGGGCTATAAGCCCAAGGTAGTATAGGGCAACATCTCTGTAGGGTTTTGTGGGTTTTGAGTATTCAATGAATAATTTTTCTGCCTCATCCAGCTTTCCTGTCTGGAAGAGAACAATAGCCCTTCTTAGTGTGGTGCTGTCTTTGTATTCTTCTCTAACCTTTCCCTTAACAAAGTCCAAAACATAGTTGCAATAATTTTTAAACACAACCTCCTGACAGTTGGGCTCCCTGTAGGTTTTTTTCTCTCTAATCTCGTAGATGACGCTCCACAGAGGGTTTTCGTTTTTGGGAACACTGCCCTTCAACTCAAAGTTCAGGGCGTAATAGAGCTCGCAGGCGGAACCTCTGTATCTGTGGGGAAACCTACAGGAGTTTTCAAAGAATTTGAGGGCTTCTGACCTTTGTCCCTCTTTAAGCTTTATAAGACCGAGCACATACTCCGCCATAGGTCTATAGGGAGAAGGCATTGTTAAAATTGAGCTGAGTTCCCTTTCTGCCCTAAGAAAATCACCCTTAAGGTAGTAATCAACCCCAACTTTGTATGCGATAGCATCCTTGGGCTCTCCACAACTCAAACCATCTCCCTCCACCCTGGCAATTGGTATAAACTCCATCTCCTTGGGAGGTTCTAAAAGCCTTGGGGACAAATCTATGGGCTCAGACCCTTTCAATGGAAGGTTCTGAGGTGGGCTCAGTTTGGGCTTTTCCTCCACCTCTTTGGCTACGATCTCCACCTGAAGGTCAAACTCCTTCTTTATCTGTGAGAAAGCTATTAGCAACAGAGATAGACTAAAGAGCGTGATGAGCCTCAACATACCATTCTCCTAAGTGGCAAGTTATGTTTAAATTTACTATAACATTTCTTTTTTCTTCCATACGAACCAAGCTATAGCTGGCGTTATCACAGCCAAAAACCCAAAACTTTGAAAGGTCTATGTTCAAAAGGGCACAGAGCATAGCCCTTATGGGAACCGTGTGGGAAACTATAGCCACCGTTTGTCCCCAGTGTTTTTCTCTTACAAACTCCAAAAAGTCCTTTACCCTTTTGAAAACATCCTCCAAGGATTCGCCCCCTTCAAACTTTACCCTGTGCGGTTCCTCAAGCCACATTCTAAAATCCTCCGGAAATCTTTCCTTTACCTCCTCCACAAGCATACCAGACCAAACTCCATGGTCTATCTCTATGATCCTTCTGTCCTCTATAATCTCTAACCCATGCCTTTTGGCGATCTCTTGGGCAGTTTGATGGGTTCTCTTCAGGGGGGAGGAGTATAGAAAGTCTATTTTCTCCTTCTCCAAAGCCCTGCCCAAGAGTTCTGCTTGCTTTAGCCCACGCTCAGAAAGCCCAGGGTCCAAAAGTCCCTGATACCTACCTATTGGGTTCCACTCGCTCTCTGCGTGCCGAATTATAAAGAGCTTTACCACAACCCGCCCTCTGTTAGCACCTCGGAGTATGCCCTCACACCCTCACCCAGACCATCAAACAAGCCAAGTCTTTTTAACGCCACCTCCAACATTCCCACCAGCATGAGCCCATCCTTTGGGTCTACGCCCATGTGGGATATTCTGAATATTTTACCCTTTAGTTCATCCTGCCCGCCAGCAACTCTCACTCCATACTTCAAAAGGAGCCTTCTTATGTCTTCTGCCATCGGAGAAAAAACCGAAGAAACCGAGATGGAGGGCTTTTCTGCAAAGGGCTTTAGTCCAAGCACCTCCACCGCCCTAAGTGTAGCCTCTGAGATTAGCCTGTGCCTGTTTTCTACCCTCTCCATACCCTCCTCCAAGAGCATGCTGAGGCTTTCCTTTAGGGCTAAGATCAGACTTATCGCGGGCGTCCAGGCGGTTTGTCCCTCTATCTGTTTTTTTAGTTCCTTCTTTATGCTAAAGTAAAAGGCACGATCCTTTAGCCTTCTTTCTGCCCTTTGAGAAAACCAAAGCACCGAAAGTCCCGGAGGCAAAAGAAGGGCTTTTTGGGAGCCACCAATTAAAACATCAATGCCCCATTGGGAGGGCACGATCCTATACACACCCAAGGCGGTTATGGCGTCTGCTACCAATAAAACTTCCCGATCCCTGCACAGCCCACCGATCTCCTTTGTGGGATGGTAGGCACCAGTGGAGGTCTCTGAAATCTGCAAAAGGACACCCCTGCAATCTGTATGCTTGTCCAGAAGTTTTTTTACTTCCTCCGGGTCGGCGGATTTACCCCATTCAACCTTATACTCTATGGGCTCCAAGCCCCAGTGTTTTGCCAGATTTAGCCATCTTTCCCCAAACTTTCCACCGTTTATGACCAAAACCTTTTCTCCCTGCCCAAAGAAGTTCAGAATGGCAGACTCCATGGCACCGGTGCCCGAGCTGGCAAAGAACACAAAGTTCTCAGAGTTCTCCTCCAACAACCTCTTAAAGAGTTCTCTGACCTCCGAAAAGCTCCTTTTGAACTCCTCCGTTCTGTGATGGATGATCTGCTCCCCTAAAACCTTCCTTACCCTCTCGGGAATTTCTACAGGACCGGGTGTAAAAAGTCTTTCTTTCATCTTTCCCTTTCTCCTCTTATGAACTCCTCCACCATCCTCTTTGCCTGCCAGTCAGGATATTGGATGGGTGGATGCTTCATGGTGTAGGCACTTATGGAATATAAGGGTCCTCCTATGCCCCTATCCCTTGCCAACTTACAGCACCTTATGGCATCTATCATAGAACCCGCACTGTTTGGCGAGTCCTCCACATCAAGCTTTAGCTCCAAGGACATGGGCACATCGCCAAAGAGCCTTCCCTCCAACCTTATGTAGGCGATCTTTCTATCCTTTAACCAGGGCACCCAGTCGGAAGGTCCTATGTGTATGTTCTGTTCTCCTATATCGTAGGAAAGCAGAGACTCCACCGCTTGGGTTTTTGAAACCTTCTTAGTTTTTAGCCTGCTCCTTTCCAGCATGTTTAAAAAGTCTGTGTTTCCACCAAAGTTTAGCTGGTATGTGCGGTCTATCTTTACGCCCCTGTCCAAAAATAATTGCACCAAGGTTCTGTGCACTATGGTTGCACCCACCTG
>DAIUER010000025.1:0-8945 GCA_036845005.1 Thermocrinis sp. | reverse complement strand
ATGGAAGGATTACTTCAAGCCCGCCTTGGCAGACCAGTTCATAAACGCAGTGAGGGCAAAGAACCCAGACCAAGTGATAAAAGCATCCAGAGAGCTGGGAGCAACATGCACCAAGTGCCATGCAGACAACCAAATAGCGGTAAAGCTCGTCTATCATTACCCACCCTTTGCCACCTTAAAGATGGAGGACCCAATAGAGTTTGACCAGCTTAGCCCCAAGGAATACATGAGAAAGCTCTCGGATTCCATGAAAGCCCTGAGAATTTTCCTTCTGCAGGGCGATGTTCAAAAGGCAAGGGAGGCGGGAGAGCAGTTAGTGGAAAGGGTCAAGGGAACGGAGGCTATATGTTCCAAGTGTCATACAGACAAAACAGTTGTGGATAGAATACACGGAAAGGACCACGACCACGCCCTTGCGTCCATTCAAAGGCTCTTGAAGGAACCGCAACCCAACAGGGATGCCATCTTCAGGGCTATGAGTGTGGAAGTTTTGGAACACATAGAAGGTGGCAAATTCAGAGTAAGGCTAAACACACATGACCCCGCAAAGGCTTTGGACAGATACGGAAAGATCCCAATCCCCCCTTATCTTGAAAGGGAAGAGGAGGAAATAGACAGGGTTTATTATCAGACAGTGTTTGCCAAGGAGGAGGGCTCCGTTGCTGCACCCACTGCATCTTTGCACTTTTCCGAGGGGCTACTTCAAAAGCTGAAGGAATTTGGCATAAAAACCGCCTTTATAACCTTGCACGTGTCTTATGGCACCTTCAAGCCGGTAAAAGTGGAAAGGATAGAGGAACATAGCGTAGACCCCGAATACATAAAAATTCCCAAGGAGACGGTGGATTTGATAGTGGAGACTAAACAAAAGGGTAAAAAAGTAATAGCGGTCGGCACTACCGTCGTCAGAGCCCTTGAGACTAAGCCCTTTGAACCCTTTGAGGGATGGACAGACCTTTACATTTATCCGGGCTACCAGTTTAAAGTAGTGGATGGGCTAATAACAAATTTTCACCTTCCAAGGTCTTCCTTACTCTTTTTGGTTTGTGCCTTTGGCGGAAAGGACTTTATACTCTCCGCCTACAAGGAGGCTGTAGAAAAGAGATACAGATTTTACAGCTACGGAGATGGGATGCTCATTCTGTAGCTTTTTTATAAAAATGTGATAAATTTATAGCCTTAGGAGGGGAAAATGCCCGTAGATTATCAGGGTGTTTATGTGCTCTCAAGCGGTATGCTTTTGCAGGAGAGAAAATTGGAGGTTATCACCAACAACTTGGCTAATGTGGATACACCCGCCTTTAAGATGGATGTAGGGCTTGTAAGCCTGTGGGATACACCCAACGGACAAAGGGAGCCGGATAACTCCCCCGAGAACCCCACCAACAACTTTGTGTATCCTTTGATGGAAAGGGTGAGTGTCGTAATGCTTCAGGGTCCCATAAGGGAAACGGGAAACCCCTTGGACTTGGCCATAGAAGGAGACGGCTTCTTTGCGGTAAGGTCAGAGGGTCAGATTTTTTATACAAGAAAGGGAAACTTTCGCGTAGACAGGGAGGGATACTTGGTCAATGAACTGGGTATGAGGGTGTTGGACGAAGAAAGCAGGGATATAAGAGTGGTCGGTAGCCTAAAGGTGGCACCCGATGGCTCCCTCTCTACAGAAGGAGGCCCCGTGGGAAGGCTTGGTGTATACACCTTAAACCAACCTCAAAAGGTGGGAAGGGACCTATTTACCGGTCAGCTCCAGAGGGCTCAGAACTTCAAGGTAATGCAGGGCTTTTTGGAGGGCTCCAATGTAAATCCTATCCTTGAAATGGCAAAGCTCATTGAAACCCACAGGGCTCATGAGGTTTATTCCAACCTAATAAGGGCACTGGACCAAGCCCACGAAAGGGCAATTAACAACTTAGTTTAGAACAGGCTTTTTTGGGCAAAGATCTTATCCAAGTCCTTTATTATGCTCTTCATCTCAAGCCCTTCGAGCTTTTTTCTCAGTGCGGATAAGTTTGGCTCTTTTCTATTTAGTTCTCCGATATCTATGTTTAGTTCCTCGGGCGGTTTTAACTTTACCAGCCAGTAAGACAGCTCCAAGCTGTTTTTTTCTGCCTGAGGGAACAACTTTTTGAACTCATCCCAGCGGGCTAAGATGTTTTCCACAGAGCCAAAGGTGTTAATAAGGTTTATGGCGGTTTTTGGTCCCACCCCCTTCACACCCTCTATGTTGTCCGTCTTGTCTCCCACTAAGGCAAGGTAATCTGCAAGCTTTTGGGGAGGCACTCCAAACTTTTCTATGACCTTGTTTTCATCAAAGACTTCCTCGGAGATAGGGTTTATCACCACCACTTGGCTTCCTTCCACCAATTGCAAAACATCCTTGTCTGGAGAGTATATCTTGACCCTAAAGCCTTCCCTTTTAGCTTTTTGCGTAAGGTAGGCGATCAGGTCGTCCGCCTCGTAGCCGGGCATTTCCAAAAGCTTTATACCAAGCAGGTTTATTAACTCCTTTATGACGGGTATTTGAACCTTCAGAGGGTCTGGGGTGGGTGGTCTTTGGCTTTTGTACTCAGAATAAGCAAGCTTTCTTTGGGTGGGTGCGGGCAGGTCAAAGGCGATTGCCATGTAGTTAGGTTTTTCCGTTTTTAGGATAGCCAAAATAGACCTCAAAAAGCCGTATATGGCTCCTGTGGGAAAACCCGAGCTCGTGGTCAAAGGTGGCAGGGCGAAAAAACTCCTGTAAAGAAATGCAGAGCCATCGAAAAGATAAAGTATTTTCATACAGAGTGGAGCTTTTCTCTGTAGTAGCTCCTGCAGGCAGAAACCAATTCCTCCGTAGCCTTCTTTACATCCTCAAAGCCAAGAATGGCAGAAACCACCGCGATGCCCTTGGCACCCGCCGAGAGAACCTCTTTAACCCTGTAGTGTGTTATGCCCCCTATGGCGATAATGGGCTTTGAGGTCATCTTCACCGCCTGGTGGAGGGCTTCTATGCCCACCAACTTGCAATCCCTCTTTGTGGAGGTTTCATAAACAGAACCAAAGCCTATGTAGTCTATGGGCAGGTGTTCCACCTCCCTGAGCTTTTCTAAGCTGTTGACTGAGTAGCCTATGTACATCTTATCACCCACCAACTTTCGGACCACATCCGGTGGCAAGTCATTCTCTCCCACATGAACACCGTCCGCAGAAACCGCCAAAGCCAAATCTACCCTGTCGTTTACCACAAGCTCCACGTTGTAGCGCTTGGTCAGTTCCCTGAGGACCAAAAGTTCCTCATACATCTGCCTTGAAGTTTTGTTTTTGAACCTATACTGCAGGGCGGTTATGCCCCCCCTGTATAGCTTGTTCTATGGTGCTTACAAGGTCCCTGTCCTTGAAAAAGGCATCGTCCGTTACCAAATATATACTCAGGTTCATGGTTAAATTAAAGATAGCCAGCTTCTACTCCAATGCAAGCGTTCCAAACCACTTTTATTTTGTCTTTATACCTTTCTATCACATCCATGTTTTCACAGCCTGGTTGGAGCCATACACACTTGGCACTCACCTTTAGGGCTTCCTCAAAGATGGGCTCTATGTGGGCTGGGTTCCGAAAGACATTAACTATATCAATGGGCTCTGGCACCTCCTCCAAAGAGGAGAGAACCTTGATCCCCAAAATCTCCTGCCCTGCATACTTGGGATTGACGAAATAGACCTTATGCATTCCCTTATTTACCACCCTCTCGCTAACATAGTGGGAAGGTCTTTCTGGGTCGGGAGATATACCCACCACTGCAACAGTTTTGGCGTTCTTTAAAACCTCAAGGGCGTCATCTTGGTGTGGATGATGAAGTTCTCTCATGGGAGATATTATACCGCAACCTTCCCACAAGCTGGTCCATTTCTTCCTTCGTTCTCTTTTCGGTGATGGCTACCAAAAGCTGATCTTTGTATCCAAACCTGTCAAGCCTTATACCAAAGAGAAAGCCTTCCTCTATGAGCTTTTGGTGGAGTTCTTGGGCTTTTGGATGTTTTACGGGAAACTCCCAGAGGTGTTTTCCGCTAAAGGGTATTTCAAAGCCAAGGTTCAAAAGTTTTTCCTTTAGATACATCGCCTTGGAAAGGCTCTGGATGGCTACCTCTCTCATTCCTTCCCTTCCAAGTAGGACCATGTATAGCAAATTTGCCAAGGCTATTAGGTTCTGATTGGTGCATATGTTGGAGGTTGCCCTCTCCCTTCTTATGTGCTGTTCTCGGGTCTGCAACACCAGGGTAAAGGCCCTCTTGCCTTCAATGTCCTCCGCCAAACCCACCAACCTACCGGGCATCTTTCTTACATACTCCATTTTAGTGGCAAAAAAGCCCACATAGGGACCTCCAAAGTTCAAAAAGGCACCCATCTGCTGACCCTCTCCAACCACTATGTCTGCACCAAAGGAGCCCGGTGGCTTTAGTATGCTGAGGGCTATAGGGTCTGCCACCACCACAAGGGGAACTTCATATTTCTTTGCCAGATGGGAAATTTCCTTTAGGGGTTCCAAAAAGCCAAAGAAGTTGGGCTGTTGCACTGCCAAGGCGTGGCATTCCCGGTCTTTGAGTAGCTCCTCCAAGCGGTCAAGGTCTGTGATGCCCTCTTCCGCAAGGCTTACCACTTGGATATCATCATTGTAGCCCAAAAGGTATGTTTGAACCACCTGCCTGTAGAGGGGATTTATACCCTCCGTCAGCACTACCCTTTTGCCCCTTCCTTTTATTGCCCTTGCCATGAGAACCGCTTCCGCCAGTGCAGAGCCACCGTCGTACATGCTTGCGTTGGCACAGTCCATACCAGTTAGCTCGCATATTAGGGTCTGGTATTCAAAGAGTGCCTGAAGGGTTCCCTGAGACGCTTCCGCTTGGTATGGGGTATAGGCGGTCAAAAACTCTCCCCTGCTCAAAATCTGCCATATGGCTGAGGGGATTATTCGGTCGTAGGCACCACCACCCGCAAAGCATACGAGGGGTCTGTTAAGACTTGCAAGCTCCTTGAAATATCTTCTCAGTTCTTCCTCTGACTTGGGCTCCAGTAGGTTTTTTGGAGGCTCCAAAAGGGAAGGGTCAATGTGGGAAAAGAGGTCCTCCAAGGAAGAGAGACCAAGCCTTTGAAGTATTTCATTAACTTCTTTGTCTGAATGGGGTAAGAACATTTACCTTTCCTTTTCCTCGTATCTTATCTCTTCTTCCGGTAGGGTCTCCAAGGATTCCTCTATAATTCCCGTTTCTTCCTCCGGTAGGTTCAGGCTCACCCTTTCACCTTTTTCTTCTATCACAACCTCCGCAAGGATCTCCGCGTACTCCTTTGGAGACAAAAGGTCTTCCACCTCGGAGGGATCTTTAAGCTCCAAAACTACCATCCAACCATCCTCATAGGGAGACTCATTAACGAGGGCGGGCTCATCGCCCAGGGCTTCATTTACCTCTACCACACTACCAGAAAGAGGTGCATAGACAGGGGATACACTCTTTACCGATTCCACGTTGGCTAAGGTGTCTCCACTTTCAAACTCTTCACCCACCGAAGGAAGGTCCGCATAAACTATGTCTCCCAGTTCCTTTTGGGCGTAATCGGTTATGCCCACCCAAGCCCTATTTCCCTTTACTAAAGCCCATTCGTGGTCTTTGGTGTAATATCTGTCCGCCTTTACCAAATACTTTCCTACCCATATGTCTTCCATGGCAACCTCCTCAAACTATTTCGTATTTTATACCGTATTCTTTGTAGACCTCTTCAAGGATCTCCTCCATGCTACCTTCCTTTTCCCTGTATTTTTCCACGGTCCTTATAACATAGTCAAGGTCCGTAAGCCTGAGCAATGCCCAGCCTTTGGAAAGAACGTTCTTCTTTCCTGCACTTAAAACCTGTGCCAATTTTTCCTTCGTTAGCCTTTCCACCGGGTCCAGAACAAGGACATGGTTTCCCCTCAGCTTCCTGAGACCCTTATAGAGCCCATACAGAAAGCTACCCCTGTCGTTTCTTATAAAAACCAGCTCAGGGAAACGGTCAAATAGATCTTTCATCTCCGAAGGGATAACAGCGTATATACTATCTGGACCTATTACCCTGCTAAGCAAATTAAGTTCTTCCTCCAACTTCTTCAACAGGTCTTCCCTGTTTGACAGAACCTTATGGAGCACCAGCAGAACTTTCATCATGGGACAGACCATTAAATATGATAACTCAGAAGGGAGACCTCGTGTGAAAAATTATCCCCATATTTTTGAGACTTCCTAAAAAAAAGCTACAATAAGCCCTCTCCCTACCAAGGGCTTTTTCCCAAAAGACTCTTGGCTTTATTGAATTTCCCACCTGAGGTTTAGCCCTTATAATACCTTAGTAATGACACAGCTACCGCCAGAATTGATAAAGGAAGCCCTAAAGAAAAACAAAGTAAAGATAGAAAACTACAAAGGCGTAGAATACCTAAGATTTATGGACGACTTTAAAGACGTGCCAAGGGGCACTGCCCTTTTTAAGTCCTTTACCCTTTGGGGCTATCCTCACATAGGCAGAATATTCCAGCTAAGCACTGGGCTAAAAGAACAATTCACACATCCTTTCTTTGTGGAAGAAAAGGTGGATGGATACAATACGCGGATCTTTCTCCACGAGGACCAAATTTTAGCCTTGAGTAGAGGAGGTTATGTATGCCCCTTTACCACCGAGAGGGTTGCAGACTTTATAAACCTCAAGTTTTTTGAAGACCATCCTAACCTCGTTTTATGTGCAGAGGTGGCAGGACCAGAAAATCCATACGTGGATGAGCATCCCCCTTACATCAAAGAGGATGTCCAGTTCTTCGTCTTTGACATAATGGAGAAAGACTCCCAAAGGTTCCTTCCATACAGGGAAAAAGAGAAGCTTATAGAAAAGTATGGGCTCCCTTCGGTGGAAAGGTATGGGCTCTTTAGTGTGGAGGATGTGGATAAGCTAAAAAGATTGATGAAAAGGCTAAATGAGGAGGGTAGAGAGGGGGTAGTAATGAAGGAAGACTCAGAGAGGGACAAAAGGGTAAAGTATGTTACCCTCTATTCAAGCCTAAAGGACATAGAAATAACCTCCGTAAATCTTCTTGGTTTGCCACCCGATTACTTTACCAACAGGCTTTTGAGGTTAGCCCTCTTTATGGAAGAGGAAGGCATAAGGGCAGACCAAGGGCTCTTTTTAAAAGTAGGGAAAGCCTTTTTGGAAGGGCTTCTTAAGGCAATGGAAATGTCCAAAGAAGATGGGCGTGTTTATAGGACCTTCCGGTGCAGGTTTAAAACAAGGGAAAATGCCTTACTCTTTATTGAAAGCATAAAGCATGCATCCTCACAAGTGCAAGTACTACAAAGGCGGTTGGAAAAGGAAGGAAACTATTGGGTACTGGAATTTGATCGGGTGTATCTTAACATGACTGGTCTATTGGGACATCTGTTGGCGGGTGGGTCTATTTTTGATTGAGGGGTTATATTTATATCTTCCACCATGGAGCTCCCTGAACATCCCACCGACGAGCTGGCAGAGAGGGCGGTTTTGGGTGCCATGATCAAGGACCCCGACAACATTCCCACCGTCCTTGAATACCTCCGTGAAGAAGACTTTTACTTTGAAACTCACAGGCTTTTGTTTGCCCTGCTTTGCAGGGTGTGGGAGGATAAAGGGAAGGATTGGGATGACATTGTTCTAAGGAATTACCTGATAAAGTCCGGACTGCAGGACAGGGTCAGCATGGAATTGGTCTATGCCTTAGCCCAAGAGGCGGCGGAGGGACCACTGCTTTTGGAAGCAATAAACAGCGTAAAGGAGAAGGCAGGGTTAAGAAGGCTAATGGACTTATCCATTGAGATCCTGAAGAACGTCCAAGAATCTCCCGACCTTAGCCTTTTGGTGGAAAGGACAACCCAAAAACTCTATGAAATATCCGAAAAACACCAAATAAGCCATTATTATCATATAAAAGAGGTAGCCAACGAAGTTTTGGAGATCATTGAAAAGAGAAAAAACGAAGAGAGGGTGATCACTGGCACACCCTCGGGCTTTATAGACCTTGATATGCTAACCACGGGCTTTCATCCCTCGGACCTTGTGATCGTCGCCGCAAGACCCGGGATGGGCAAAAGTAGTTTTATGCTCTCTATGGTTCTTAACCTTGCCTTTGAGGAAAAGGTGCCCTTGGCGATATTTTCCTTGGAGATGAGTAAAGAACAGCTTGTGATGAGAATGCTTTCTATGCTTTCGGGTGTAGGGCTTCAAAACATAAGGAAGGGTTTTATATCAGAGGAAGATTGGAGAAAACTGCTCAATTCAGCCTTGGAACTCTCCTCAAGGGATATATACATAGACGAAACTCCCACCCAAAAGGGGTCTTTTTCCCCCAAAAGGTCTCCTTTGCTCAGTTTTTTTCCATCCTTGTGTATAACAATCCGGAACTTTACCCGCATGCTAAAAATCTAAATCGTAGTCATCGGGAGAAAATTCCTCCTCTTCTGCCGGCTCGTAGGGTTCTACCCTCTTTGTGCCAGAGTAGGTGGGAGAAAGTGACTTGAACATGGTTGTGTCCTTCATAAAGGCGAGCTTTACTATGCCCGTGGGACCCTGACGCTGTTTTGCCACAATTATCTCCGCTATGCCCTCCTCCTCTGGGGATGGGTTCTTTTTGTAATACTCGGGTCTGTGGATAAAAAGTATCAAGTCCGCATCCTGTTCAATCTGTCCGCTTTCCCGCAAATCCGCCAACTGTGGGCGTTTGTCGCTTCTGTGTTCAACCTGACGGGAAAGCTGGGCGAGGGCTACAACAGGAACCTCAAGTTCTTTTGCAAGGGCTTTCAGGTTCCTTGATATTTCCGCAACCTCCTCTTGACGGGAGCTTCTCCTGTGGGGTGCTCTAAGAAGTTGCAGGTAATCCACAAAGATTATTCCCACATTCTTTTCCTTCTTTAACTTT
>DAIUER010000024.1:0-9318 GCA_036845005.1 Thermocrinis sp. | reverse complement strand
TCAGGCTAAGTATGTAAAGGGCTATGTAAAGAAGAAAAAACATAGATGGCTTTAGAAAGCTACGTTCCTTTAAAAGGTGGTAGGCTAAGGGTAAGGTAAGTGCGATCACAGATAGGCTAACAACGAGCCTCAGCAAAAGCTCCGCCAGATAAACATCCCTGTTCATACCCAAAAAACCCGCCAAAGAATAAAGGGAAATCAGCTTATCCATCCTTAAGTGGCTCAGCTTTTCTCCAAAGTCTTTTGCATCATCCACGGATATAAACTCTAAGGTTATATCCTTCTTTTCCTTCAATCCATCAGCAAAATAACTCCTTTCCGCCCCAATGAGCGTTAGACTTTTGTCTTTCCAGAGCCCCTCTTTGGCGTAGAGCACTCCATCTATGTAATTACCCTCCAAAGATACGGAGAAGACATCGTAAACCTTACCATCCATTAGGTTTGCAAAACCTATTCTTATGTAAGACCTTTTTTCTCCCTCTCCCAAGCTGAGCCACAGGTTGTCTAGAACAAGCTCCTCCTTTGCCTTTCCCTTCTTAAACTCCCTCTCAATTGCGTAGGCATTTTTAAAGACCTTTGGATAGAAGCTGTAGCTTAAAGCAAGCTGTAGAAGGGAAAGAATGAAAGAAAGCACCAAAACAGGCATAAAAAATCTCAATGGCGACAGACCAAATGAATAAGAAAGCCTGTCATAAGATTTTTTAAACACCCTTCTCATATATACCATCAGGGCAAGGCAGTTTAAGATGGGTGCAGTGTAATAAAAGCTTAAGAATACTGTTGTTAGTATAGCCTTTGGGACTATATGCGGTGCAGACACTTTGTATAAGAGCAGAACATCCACCAACGAATAAAAGCCCAGAAGAAGGCTAAAAACCAAACTGAGTAGCAAAAATACTTTTAAAAACTCCCTGAGGTTATAGAAAAACAGCATTCAAATTAAGCCCTTGTTTATGAGCTTTGCTACATCCTTTGCGAAGTAAGTTATGATCATGTCCGCCCCAGCCCTCTTTATGGATATTAAAGTTTCTATCATTACCTTTTCCTCATCTATCCAGCCGAGCTTTCCGGCAGCCTTTATCATGGCATACTCTCCGCTAACGTTGTAGGCACAGACTGGTAAGAGGGTTATTTCTTTTACCTTGGCTATTATATCAAGGTATGCCAAAGCGGGCTTTACCATAACTATGTCTGCGCCTTCTTGGACGTCCAAAAGCACCTCCTTTAGGGCTTCCCTTGCGTTGGCGGGGTCCATCTGATAGCTTCTCCTGTCTCCAAAGGCGGGGGCAGACTCTGCCGCATCCCTGAAGGGACCGTAGAAAGCGGAGGCAAACTTGGCAGAGTATGCCATTATTGGAATGTGGGTATAACCCGCAGAGTCAAGGGCAGACCTTATGGCTTGAACCATACCGTCCATCATACCCGAAGGGGCTACCATGTCCGCACCGTTTTCTGCGTGAGAAATTGCTTGTTTTTTCAAGTTCTCAAGGGTAAGGTCGTTATCCACAGTATGACCTTTTAACACACCGCAGTGCCCATGAGTGGTGTATTCGCAGAAGCATACATCGGTTATTAAATACATCTCGGGCACTTCCTTTTTGATCCTTCTGAGGGCACTCTGGATTATACCATGCTCGCACCAAGTGTCGGAGCCTACTTCGTCCTTGTGCTCGGGTATTCCAAAGAGTATGATGGCGGGTATGCCAAGGTCTCTGACCTCTTTTACCGCATCCACCACCCTGTCCAAGCTGTAGCGATAAACACCGGGCATGGATGGAACCTCTTCCACTATGTTCTCTCCGTATCTGACAAAGATGGGATATATTAGGTCGTCAAGGGTAAGCCGGGTCTCTCGGACGAGCCTTCTTATATTTTCTGATAACCTTAACCTTCTGGGTCTTAGCTTAGGAAATTCCATAGGAGACAATTTTAAGCCAAAAGTGGTATAATTTAACAAACTTTCTTAGGGGGTAAGCATGAAGCTACACGAGCATCAGGCAAAGGAAATTCTAAAAAAATACAACCTTCCCGTTCCAGAGGGTAAGGTAGCCTTCAGCTTGCAGGAGGCCAAGCAGGTGGCAGAAGAGCTTGGTGAATTTCCCTTGGTAGTTAAAGCCCAGGTGCATTGCGGTGGAAGAGGTAAGGCAGGCGGTGTAAAACTGGTAAAAAGCATGGAGGAGCTCGAAACTGCGGTGGAGGGTATGCTTGGAAAGGTGCTAAAGACCTTCCAGTGTCCCGACGGAAAGCCCGTAAGCAGGGTCTGGATAGAGAAGGCAACGCCCATAGAGAAGGAGTATTATCTCTCCATAACCTTGGACAGGTCTGTCTCTAAGCCTGTGCTGATGGCTTCTGCGGAGGGTGGTATGGAGATTGAAGAGGTGGCAAAGGAAAAGCCGGAAGCCATTCACATGCTACACATTGACCCAGACCTTGGTCTCATGCCCTCCCAGGCAAGAAAACTTGCCTTTAAACTGGGTCTACCTGTTAATGATTTTGTAAAAATTGCCCTGGGTTTGTATAAGGCTTATGAGGAGTTGGACGCCAGCCTTGTGGAGGTAAATCCTTTGGTGCTTACAAAGGACGGCAAGCTCGTTCTTCTGGACGCTAAGGTGGAGATTGACGACAATGCCCTCTTTAGGCACAAGGACCTGGAGGAGATGGAGGACTTGACCCAGCTGGACCCATTGGAGGTAGAGGCAAAAACTTACAGCCTAAACTACATAAAGCTTGACGGAAACATAGGCTGTATGGTAAATGGTGCAGGGCTTGCCATGACCACCATGGACATAATCAAGCTGGCGGGTGGTGAGCCCGCAAACTTCTTGGATGTGGGTGGCGGTGCCAATGTGGAACAGATCGCCAACGCCTTTAGGATCCTGATGGCAGACAAGAATGTAAAGGCAGTGTTTATAAACATATTCGGTGGCATTCTAAGGTGCGACAGGCTTGCCAATGGGCTCATTGAAGCGGCAAAGATGGTGGAGATAAAGGTGCCGGTGGTAGTTAGGATGGAGGGCACCAATGTGGAGGAAGGTAAAAGAATTCTCTCGGAATCTGGGCTGAACTTCATAACTGCGGAGGACATGTGGGACGGTGCCCAAAAAGCGGTGGAGTTGGCTAAGTAGTCAAAAATCTCTGATTTAAGCTATTGAATGCCCTGTTAGGTTTGGATAATATATAGGGAGTGAAGAATTTAGATATAGACCTGAAACTCCTTGAGCTTTTTTGCTGTGTTTATGAAAAGGGAAGCATCTCAGAAAGTTCAGACTGCCTGCATCTTTCCCAATCTACCATAAGCTTTCATTTGCATCAGCTTGAAAACCAAATAGGACTTAAGCTTTTTTACAAGAAGGGCAGAAAGCTCATTCCCACCAGCACAGCCCAAATGCTCTATCCATACGCTAAAAAGGTTCTTGAGCTAAAGCTTGCGGTAATAGAGGAGATAAAGATGCTCTCTGGTTCCTACAGGGGACTTGTAAAAGTGGGGGCGAGCTCAGTTCCTGGAAGCTACATACTTCCCGACCTTATATCGGACTTTCTATCTAAGAACAGACATATAATGATAGAGTTTTATGTTAGCGATTCTAAGGAGGTGGTGGATAAGGTAGCAAAAGGCGAATTAGATTTAGGTGTAGTTGGTGCAAAGATACCCTTTAGTAGGCTCAAGTATGAAAATCTATGGTGGGACCAGATCCACATTGTAGGTGGCAATGGAGTGGATCCAAGGCTGAGTTTGGAGGACCTAAAGACCTTGCCTTGGGTTCTGAGGGAAGAGGGCTCCGGCACAAGAAGGCTCTTAGAAGAAGCCCTTTACAAGCTTGGAATTAATCTAAAGGAGCTGAAGGTTCTCATGATTACAGATAAGAACGAGGTCATATTGGATGTGCTAAAAAAGGTCAAAGCCCTATCTTTTATGTCCTCCTTAGCACTCAGAAAATACAGAGGCATAAGGCAGGTAAAGGTGAAGGGCTTTGAACCCATAGAGAGGGAGTTTTACTTGGTCTTTGATGAAGAGAGACCCATGCCACCGACGGTTAGATATCTTGTAGAAGAGTTAAAAAGGCGTAGCTCTGTGGAAGTTAGCCCATGAGATTTGTGCCCGTGGGAATTGCGGGACATGTAGACCACGGTAAAACCACCTTGGTGAAAGCCCTGACGGGCATAGATACAGATCGGTTGCCCGAAGAAAAAAGGAGGGGTATGAGCATTGACCTTGGCTTTGCATATTTGGACTATCCCAACAAAGGGCTAAGGGTAGAGCTCATAGACATACCCGGTCATGAAAGGTTCATAAAGAACGCCATAGCGGGTTTGGCTTGCGTAAGGGGTGTGCTTTTGGTGGTGGACCCAGTGGAGGGCGTAATGCCGGAGACTGTAAAGCATACCCAACTCATCAAAGCCTTTGGCATATACCACTGCGTGGCGGTTCTAACAAAGGCAGACAGGGTGGATGAGGAAACCTTAGAACTTGCAAGAATGGAGCTTTCGGAGTTTTTGAAGGATATGGGGCTAAGGGCTTATGGGCTGTGTGCGGTCTCCGCCTTGAACGGTAGTGGATTGGAGGAGTTGAAGAAGACAATAGGCGAGTATGCGGAGGAGATTTCAGGCTCCGGCGTTGAATTTTTACGCATAGTTTTGGATTCAGCCTTTAATGTGAAAGGCTACGGATCTGTCCTGAGGGGTAGTTGTGTATCTGGTAGAGTTGAAGAGGGAGACAGTTTGAGCCTTGAGCCCTTGGGCTCTGAAGTTAGAGTAAAGAAAATTCAAAATCATGGCGTATTTGTAAAGGAGGGAAAAGAAGGTGAAAGGTTGGCTCTGTTGGTGGCTGGCGTTGAGCCCTCTCAGGTAGAAAGGGGCTTTGTGCTTGTTAAAAAGGGACAGGTCGCAAAGAGCAGGCATCTCTTGGTGGAGGTGGAGAGAGAAATGCCAAAGGGTGAGGGGAGCCTTTTCTTTTATATGAGGGAAATAAAGTTCAAACGAAAAAAGGTCTCCGAAAAGGTCTATCTTCTTACCTTGGAAGAGCCGGTGTGCGCTATCTTAGGGGATAGGGGACCCATCCTTGATGCGTCCGGACAGCTGTGTGCCAGCTATAGGGTAATCCACCCAAAGCCCACAGTAAAAAGGAAAAGATTTATAAAAGAACGTTTGGATGTCCTCAAGGAAGACCCAATCTCTTACTTTCTTTGTGAGGCTGGTTTTAGGGGGCTCCCTTTGGAAGGGCTCAGCTCTCTCTTTGGCGTGCATATAAATCCGAGCAAGCTTAGGGCGGTAAGGATAGGGGATAAACTCTTTGCACCCACTGTAGTGGAAGGGCTAAAGGAAAAGCTAAGCGCCATCCTTAGCACCAAGGGGGGCTTTTTACCCTTGGAGGAGCTAAAAAGTTCTCTCCGAGTGAGCGAGGAACTTTTGAAGTATATCCTGTCTCAACTGAAGGGCTACAGACTGGTAGAGGGCTATATTTTAGACGAGAGAAGGGCAAACTTGGAAGAGTTGGAGGGCTTTCGGGAACTTTTGGAGTTTATGAAAGGTTCTATAAAGGAGGAGGCTGAATTGGAGAGGTTCAAGGAGGTTCTTCCCTTGGCAGTAAGGAAGGGAAAGGTTCATAGCTTGGGAGAAAGGCTTTACATACTTGATGAGGACCTGAGGGAAGTTTTGTCTAAGCTCAGGTCTCTGGGAGATGGCTTTGAGGTTCAGCAGGCAAAGGCACTGCTTGGATTGAGTAGAAAGTATTTGATCCCGCTTTTGGAATACATAGACCACCTTGGATACACCAGGCGAGAGGGAAATCTTAGGAGGTTCATAAAGTGAAAGAGCTTTTGAGAAAGATCCCACAGGTGTCCAAGCTCATAGAGGAGTATAGAAAGGTTCATGGAGATAGCCCACTGCTTAGGATGGCAATAAAAAAGGCGGTGGATAAGGTAAGAAGGGAGGTTTTGGAAGGCAAAAGAAACCATCTGGAAGACCTTGGGTTGGTTATAGAGGAGGAGCTAAAAAGGCTAAAAAGAACAAACCTGAGAAGGGTAATAAACGCCACGGGGGTGGTCGTAAACACAAACTTAGGAAGGTCTGTCCTTTCGGAGGAGACCGCTAACTTTATAAAAGAAATCGCCACCCATTACAGCAATTTGGAGTTTGACTTGGAGGAAGGAAAAAGGGGTTCAAGGGTGCGTTTGGTGGAGGAGCTATTGGTAGATTTGATTGGCTGTGAGTCCGCCCATGTGGTAAATAACAACGCTGGGGCTGTTTTTTTAGTGTTGAACACCCACGCAAGGGACAGGGAGGTTGTAGTCTCCCGGGGCGAGCTTGTAGAAATTGGGGGAAGCTTTCGTATCCCGGACATTATGAGGGCTTCGGGAGCAATCTTGGTAGAAGTGGGCACCACCAACAAAACAAGGCTACAGGATTACAAAAATGCCATCAGCCCAAACACTGCCCTGATAATGAAAGTGCATAAGAGCAACTTTTACATGGAGGGTTTTGTAGAAGAAGTGAAGGCGGAAGAGCTTTTGGGTTTGGGTCTGCCTGTCTACTATGACGCGGGTAGTGGTCTTCTTATGGACCTAAGGACGCTCGGTATAAATTACGAAGAGCCCTCCTTTGAGGAGCTTATAAAGAAAGGTTTGCATTTGGTCTCCGGTAGCGGAGATAAGCTCTTGGGCGGTCCACAAGCGGGGTTGATCTTAGGAAAGAGGGAGTTCGTGGAACCCTTGAAGAAAAATCCTCTTAGTAGGGTTCTCAGGATTGACAAACTTACCCTCTCAGCCCTTGAGCATACCCTAAGACTTTACAGGGAAGAGAGGTATGAGGAGATACCCACCCTGCGTATGCTTTCCACACCGGAGGAGGAACTAAAGAAAAAAGCCAAAAAGGTGGCAAAATACTTAAAAAATGTAAAGGGGTTAAGTGTATCTATTGTTAGAGACCTCTCAGTGTGCGGAGGGGGAAGCCTACCAGAGCTAAAGCTACCTACCTATTGCGTGGCAATAAAGCATCAAAGAATTAGCCTTCAAGAGTTATACAGGTGGCTGTTAAAACAGGAGCCTCCAGTGGTTGGCAGGTTAAGGGATGATTTGCTACTGCTTGACATGAGAACGGTCCTCGAGGAGGATATAAAGCCTTTGATTTCAGTGCTTAAGGGTTTAGAGTTCTAAATTTTCAAAGGAAAAGGTGGATATCCTTCCAAACTTTCTGATGAAAAATTTCTTCTGGCTGATTAATCATAAAAAGATGGAACTTTTAAAGCTTGTTAGAGCATCCGGTTGAGCGGCTAAGGTAGGTCCGGGGGACCTGGAAAACCTCCTGGCGGGGCTAAACACATACACGGATGAGCATACCCTTTTGGGTGTGGGAGATGACGCGGGGGCTTATGAATACAAGGGGTCGGTGTTTCTGCATACGGTGGATTTTATAACTCCCGTAGTCAATGACCCATACCTTTGGGGTGCTATATCCACCACCAATTCCCTTAGCGACATATACGCCACTGGAGGAGTTCCTTTAACAGCCCTTGCGGTGCTTGGCTTTAACCACTGCCAGCTTTCTTTGGAGATCTTAAAAGAGGTGCTTAGGGGTGCCACGGACAAACTAAGGGAGGCAAAGACTGTCCTGTTGGGCGGTCATACCGTAGATGACCAAGAGCCCAAGTTTGGGTTGGCGGTCTTTGGAGTTTGCCCATCCGGAAAACTCTTAACACAGAATTGTGCCAAACCCGGCGACCTTCTTTACATCACAAAACCCATAGGTGTGGGCATACTAACTAAGGCTATAAAGGAAGGGAAGATTGAAGAGAAAGATATCCCGGAGGCAATTCAAAACATGCTACTTTTGAACGATAGAGCGGGCGAGCTTGCCCTAAGGGTGAATGCCAACGCCTGCACAGATATAACCGGCTTTGGGCTTTTGGGTCATGCCTACAATGTAGCCGAAAAATCGGGAGTAAAGTTAATAATAGACTTCTCAAGGGTGCCCTTTTACGAGCAGTCTGCTTACTTTGCGAAGATGGGCATATATCCCAAGGGTGCGGTGGATAACCTTAACTTTGTGAAGCCCTCCCTTAGTTTCTCCAGCTTGGAAAGGTGGGAGCTGATCCTTCTATCGGACCCTACCACCTCTGGCGGGCTTCTTTTTGCAGTTCCCAAAGAAAGAGAAAGAGATGTGCTTGCTTTAGCTAAAGAATTAAAGGTTAGCCTGTGGCATATAGGTTGGGTTGAGGAGGGCGAAAGTTTGGAAGTTATTAAAACATAGCGGGAGAGCAAGGGAATCGAACCCTCCAGGGATTGCTAGAACAACCCCTCACGAGATTTGAAGTCCCGGGGCGGCACCAGCCTGCCACGCTCTCCCTATTTCCTTGGCAAACATTCTATTTGTTCTCTGATTATAACCTGCCTTATGGTATCAACCACTTCCTCAGCCTTTTTGAGCCTTTTTAAGCTTTCTGTATCTTCAGATTCAACCTTGACAAGCCATGCGTTGTAAGGGTCGCTGATCAGGGGGCTTGGGTCCTTTTCAAGCTTGGAATTTTTATCCACGATTTTCCCACCCAAGGGAGAGGGGAAGGTGGATACCCTCTTGCCCGCCTCCACTACCGCTAAGTTTCCATCGTATTCCACCACCGTGCCTACTGGCTTGATCTTTACCGAATAAAGGGGATACACAAGGGCTGAAAGGATGGGTGTAAAGCCCACCGAGTAGATGTTCTTTCCCTCCTTTTTTATCCACTGAAAGATCATTCTGTCTTCGTTTATCCTGTAGAGCCTATCCCTTTTTAGCTTACAACCGAGCACATCAATATCCTTTTCCACATTAGCCCTCGCCAAAAAGGAAAAGCTCAAGAACTTTAAAAGAAACCGCCTGTCTATCATAAACCCAAGAGGTTCTTTTCATACCTTTCAAAGCCCTGCTGTCTTGCCCAGAGGTCTAAACTTAATGTGGCAAGGTCGTCAATCTGGGGAACAGCCAACCCATCAACTCTTAGGTCTATTACCTTTAGGTATGTGTTGCACTTTTTGCAAACATGCAGTTGAACATACCTGTTCCCTTCCTCGTGGATGTATTCAAAGTGATCATCCTCTACATTTCCGCATTTTGGACACTTGGTCCGGTAGTATAGCCACCCGGTATTGCACAGCACACAGCCCAGATACCTCCCACCTTCCACATCCTCCGTATCCATAATGTAAGAAACGGAGGGACGAAAACCACATACGGGGCACTTTTCCTTTAGCCAATTTTTGAGGTCTGCGTCCGTGCTTTCGGCAATTATGGAGAAAAAAGGGTTCAAAAAGGACAAAAATATGAACCTCTCCTCCTCCGGTGCCC
>DAIUER010000023.1:0-9981 GCA_036845005.1 Thermocrinis sp. | reverse complement strand
AAAGACCTTTATCTTAGACCTTTTTAGCCTTACCCACTTCACTCCATTTCCTCCTCGTCCTTCATAAGCTTATACACGATGCTGTCTGTTAGGGCGATCCAAGAGGCTTCTATGATGTTCTCCGAGACGCCTACCGTGCCCCACTTTCTTTTGCCGTCGGTGGATTCTATGAGAACCCTCACCTTGGCGGACGTGCCCTCAGATTCATTGACGATGCGAACCTTATAGTCTATAAGTTGCACCTCTTTTAAGTTTGGATAGAACTCCTCCAGGGCTTTCCTAAGAGCCATGTCTAAGGCGCTGACGGGACCGTTGCCCAAAGATGCGGTATGTTCTTTCATACCACCCACAGAGAGCCTCACCGTTGCCTCGGCAACTGGTAGTTCGTCGGTGCTCCTTTTGGCTATTAGGACCCTGTAGGCATCCAAATCAAAGTAGTTTCTAACAAGTCCAAAGTGTCTTTTACAGAGCAGTTCAAAGGATGCCTCTGCCGCCTCAAAGTGATAGCCCTCCTTTTCTAACTCCTTGATCTTTTCCACCAGCTTTAGAACCTCCGGAGACCTTTCATCCACCTCTATGCCCATTTCTCTTAGCTTATAGACTATGTTGCTCTTTCCGGAGAGGTCCGAGACAGTGATCTTCCTTTTGTTGCCTACCAAAGATGGGTCTATGTGCTCGTAGGTCTCGCTCCTTTTCATTACCGCTGATGCGTGCACGCCCGCCTTGTGGGCAAAGGCACTTTCTCCCACGTAAGGCAGGTTTCTGGGCACGGGCATGTTGGATATTTCCGCCACAAAGTGGGAAAGTTCGGTGAGCTTTTTGAGGTTCTCCTCGGGCACCACCTTAAAGCCAAGCTTTAGCTGGAGGTTGGGTATTATGGAGCAGAGGTTTGCGTTGCCCGTTCTTTCACCTATGCCGTTTATGGTGCCATGCACCTGCCTTGCCCCAGCCAAAACCGCCATTAAAGAGTTGGCAACGCCCGTGTCTGCATCGTTGTGGGCATGTATGCCTATTTTTGCTTCAGGAAAGCTCTCCACCACTTTTTTTGTGATCTCATAGACTTCGTGAGGCAGACATCCCCCGTTGGTATCGCACAAAACTATCCAATCCGCCCCACCCTCAAGGGCATACTGGATTACCTTTAGGGCATACTCGGGATTTCTCTTGTATCCATCAAAAAAATGCTCCGCATCAAAGATCACTTCCGGCACATACCTTTTTAGATAGGCTATGCTTCCAACCACCATGTCCAAGTTCTCTTCCAAGGTTGTTCTGAGGGCTTCCAACACATGCAGGTCCCAGCTCTTTCCAAAGATGGTTATTGCCTGCGGGTGGGCTTTTATCAGGTTTTCTAGCTGAGGGTCCTCTTCTGGCCTTTTGCCCGGTCTCCTTGTGGCACCAAAGGCAACGATCTTTGAGTGGTTTAGTTTGATATTTTTTAGTTTTTCAAAGAGCAGTGTATCCTTTGGGTTTGAGCCTGGCCAACCGCACTCAATGTAATCTATACCAAACTCGTCAAGCTTTTTTATGATCCTGAGCTTATCCTCTATGGAAAAATTCACCCCTTCCGCTTGGGAACCATCCCTTAGAGTAGTGTCATAAACGTAAACTTTTTCACCCATAACCATAGAAAGTTTAAGCTAATAGTTTGCAAAAGGCAATGGTTCTCAAGAGCGCTCGTGATGGTTGCGGTATAGGTTTAGTCGGTATTATAATTAACCTTGTATGACAAACCCAAACTTGAGGAAGACCATTGAGCTATATTCAACGAGGTCTTCTGAGGAACTTGTCCAATTCTTAAACGGACTTTCAAAACCATCCCTGATAGCCCTTTGTATAGACCTTTTGACCCTTTACTTTAATGACAAAAACTCATCAAGGCTTAGAGAACTAACCACTTTGTGGATGTGTGGCTTTCAACCAAACTCGGAAAAGCTCGGATACAACGGATACAGAATGGATGTAGATGCTGGAAGGAGAGTTGATTGTGAGGTCAAGCCTCAAAATACAGATGACCCTAGAAAAAAACTAAACGGCGGTGGAAGTTTTAACGACTATACCTTAGAAAGGTTTAGCAGAGATTTGGAAAATAATCCTATAATTTTGGTTAGCGGTTTTGTGGGAGGGAAGCTTATATACATCTTTGAGTTTAAGTTTGAGTGCTTAAAGGAAAAGCTTAAAGGTTTGCTTGAACGCAAGTTTCCGGAGGGACAAAGAAGAGAGGGAGAATACTTACGTTCAGCCGGATTTTCCTTTAGGGATTACAAAGATTGTCCTTCTTTGAAACTTGCCTATTTAAGAGATGATTGGCATAGTTTTAAGGATTACCTCTCAAGGGACCTTACAAAATACTTTGAGGGACTTAAGAAATGGAAGGTATAGAAAAGTTTATCAATCAAGTTATATGTGGTGATGCCCTGGAAGTCTTAAAAAAGATACCAGATGAAAGTATAGATTTAGGCATAACCTCTCCACCCTACAACAAAAAAGAAAAGCATGGTGGTTGGTTAGTGGATAAAGTCCGATACAAGGGCTACAGGGATGTTATGCCAGAGGAGGAGTATCAAAGCTGGCAGGTGGAGGTTTTAAATGAACTCTACAGAGTGATAAAAGAAGGAGGGTCCTTTTTCTACAATCACAAAGTGCGCTACGAAGACGGAAAAATGATCCATCCCTTACAGTGGCTACTCAAAACCAAGTGGAACATATGGCAGGAGATCATTTGGAACAGAAAAATTGCGGGCAACATAAGAGGATGGAGGTTTTGGCAGGTGGAAGAAAGAATTTATTGGCTTGTGAAAGGAAAGCCAAAAGAGTTAAAGCCCAAGCACGCCAAATTGACATCCATATGGGAAATTCGCCCAGAGCAAGGACATAAAGAACATCCCGCAGTATTTCCCATAGAACTTCCCACACGGATCATAGCAAGCTTGCTTGAGGAAGAGGATGGAATTGTTATAGACCCTTTTTGTGGAACTGGAACTACCCTTGTAGCCGCTAAGCTTTTGGGAAAGAAATACATAGGGATAGATATCTCCGAGGAGTATGTGGAGTATGCAAAAAGAAGGCTTGAGAAGGCGGAAAAGGAGATGGCAAGGGTTCTAAAAGAGCTTTCCCTTCATAGCACAGAACTAACCTTTAAAGAGAGAAAAGAGAAAGGATTTTGGAACAAAAGGGCTTAGATTACGGAACGATCTGCGTTCCTATCCCTTCGTCGGTGAAAACTTCCAAGAGTATGGAGTGGGGCACACGCCCGTCTATTATATGCACCTTCTTTACTCCTTCTTTCAGGGCGGACATACAACTTTTGAGCTTTGGGATCATGCCTCCCTTTACCACACCCTCGGAAATAAGCTTTGGAATATATTGGGCGGACAGGGTGGATATGAGGGAACCATCTCTGTCTTTTACACCCTCCGTGTCTGTTAAAAAGATCACCTTCTCAGCCTTTAGGGCTTGTGCTACCTTTGACGCGCAGAGGTCTGCGTTTATGTTGTAAGCCTGACCACCCTCTCCTACCCCCACCGGTGCAATAACTGGGATGTAATTTCTTTCTAGGAGTGCCTGCAATAGCTCCACGTTCACCTCCTCCACTTCTCCCACAAATCCAAGGTCTTCTTCTGGCACTTCTAAACCAAGCTCTTTAAAGTAGCTTTCCTTGTCAAGCTTTTTTGCCCTCAACAGCTCCCCATCCCTTCCGGAGAGCCCCACCGCGTATATAGGTTTTTTGGTGTGGGTGTTTATAAGGGCAACTATGTCCTTGTTTATGTCCCCCGAGAGCACCATCTCTACCACATGCATGGTTTCTGCGTCCGTCTTTCTGACGCCACCCACAAAATGCGCCTTTAGACCGAACTTTTCCAAGGTTTGGCTTATCTGAGGACCTCCCCCGTGCACCACCACCACCTTTATACCCACGTAAGCCAAGAGCACCACATCCCGGGCAAAGCTGTCCCTTAGTTGTTCGTTTAACATAGCGGAACCGCCATACTTTATGACAAAGACCTTTCCGTAGAATTCCCTGATGTAAGGAAGTGCAGACTGTAAAATCTTTGCCCTATCCAACAGTGTTTGCATCCTTTATCCTCTCTATGTCTGCACCAAGTTGGTTTAGCTTTTCCTCTAAGCCTTCATAACCTCTGTCTAAGTGGTATATGTCCCTGACTGTGGTTGTTCCCTCAGCAATGAGCCCTGCCAAAACCAAACTGGCGCTTGCCCTCAGGTCTGTGGAAAAGACCTCCGCCCCACCCAATCTTTCTACACCGTGCACGATGGCAGTCCTACCTCTAAGGCTTATGTTTGCCCCCATTCTTTGAAGCTCATTTACATGCTGAAAGCGGTTTTCAAAGATGTTTTCCGTTATGTGGGAGATGCCCTTTGCCACCGCACAGAGCACCATAAACTGGGCTTGCATGTCTGTGGGAAAGCCCGGATACTCTGCGGTGGATATTTCCAAAGGTTCCGGTCTTCCGTCCCCACAGACCTTGACCCGGTCTATGCCCAAGATTTCCACCTTGGCACCCGCCTCCTTTAACTTTTCTATCTGGGCACCCATGTGGTCTATCCTAACACCCTCTAAGAGTACCTCTCCACCCGTCAAAAAGCCCGCCACCGCCAAGGTGCCCGCCTCAATTCTGTCCGGTATTACCTCGTGCTCAAAGCCTGCCAGATCCTCCCTTCCCCTTATAACCACAGTCCTTCCCTCCACCTCTATTTCTACACCCATCTTTTTAAGAACATCCCCCAGGTCCATCACCTCTGGCTCCAAGGCAATGTTTATGAGAACGCTTCTCTTTGGACATCTGCTCAAAAACATAAGGGCATTTTCTGTGCCCGTAACGGTTATAACCTCAAAGGTATGCTCCACTGGTTTTACTTTTTGAACCTCCATATGAAGGTAGCCCTCTTTCACGTTTATAACTGCCCCTCCCTTTTCAAAGACCTTTAGATGCTGGTCAATGAGTCTTGCCCCTATGGAACAGCCACCGGGCATGCCCACCACCGCACGACCAAAGCGTGCCAAAAGGGGACCAGCCACAAGTATAGAAGCCCTCATCCTTCTCACTATATGGTCTGGTGCAAGGTAGGAGTTCAGCGTTTGTGCATGGACCACAGCCTTCCCCTCTTCAAAATGCACCCGTGCCCCAAGGGTGTTCAAGAGCTCAAAGGTAGTTTTAACATCCAAGAGATTGGGCACCCTTTTTACAATGCAGGGCTCCTCTGTTAAAAGGCTTGCTATGAGTATGGGAAGGCTTGCGTTTTTTGAACCCGAGACCTTTACCCTTCCCCTTAGCTTCCTACCTCCCCTTATCACAAGAAAGTCAGAGCTTGATGATGTGATGCTTTTCATCCTTCTTGATAACTATTTTAACCACTTCCCAGAGCTTGGAGTAATATATCAAAACGCCGTCGTCCTCCTCCACATAGTGGTGAGGCTCCTCCGAGTATATAACAATTATCCTGTCCTCCTCTTCCACAACCTTTGGGTAGTTCATATTCTGACCACCACGCAGGTGAGGGCTTCCCTCACCCCCTCTAAGGAGTGGATCTTGTTTATAACCAACCTTCCCAGCTCGTCCTGATTTTTTACCTCCACAAAGACAATAATGTCGTAAGGACCTGTTACCACGTCCGCGGTTCTGACGCCTTCAAAGGTGGAAAGGGCGAGCATTATTGACGGGATCTCCCTCGGGTCTGCCTTTATGAGTATGTACGCCTTTATGGAGTACTCAGACTCCAGCTCCATCAACTCGGTTATGGACATAGGATAGTTCTCTGACCTTGTTTCCATCTTCTTTAACCTCCTCAAGAAGTATTTTAATCAACTTTTCACCCTCCGAAGGATTTCTTTTTATCTCCTCAAGGGCAAGGTGCAAAAACCTCCTAAACTTTGGCTCCCTTTTTTCCACATCCGCCCAATAGTTTTTGATTTTCACGATCTTTTCCTCTATTGGAAGAAGCTCAAGCCAACGGAAGAACTTTTCCACCTCGTCCCAGACTATGATCTCCCCCTTCTCCTTTTCCCTGAGCCTACCCTTTAGGTTCTCTTGGGCTATGCCCTTAAGGTCGTCAATGTTATACAGGAAGGCTTGGTCTATGCTTTCTATGTCTGGGTCTGCGTTCCTGGGCACGGAAATGTCTATGATAAACATAGGGCGGTAGTCTCTCCTTTTCATTGCGGTTTCTACCATCTCCTTGGTGAGCACATAGCCCTTTGCCCCTGTGGATACAAGAACTATGTCAAACTTATGAAGATGGTCTGGCAGTTCCTCGTATCTTAGCACATTGCCCTCCAGCTCCCTCGCAAGTTCCAAAGCCCTCTGGTAAGTTCTGTTGGCGATAAATATGCTTGACTTTAGCTTTTTAAAGTACTTTGAAGCAAGCTCCGCCATCTCTCCCGCACCTATCAAAAGCACCTGTGCCTTGCTGAGATTTCCGAAGATCTGCTTTGCCAGTTCTACCGCCACATAGCTAACGGACACTGCGTTCTTGCCTATGCCCGTTTCTGTGCGCACCCTTTTGGCGGTTCTCAGGGACTTTTCAAAGACCCGATTTAGGATTTTTCCCAACCCCCCGCACTCCTTGGCTAATCTAAAGGCTTCTTTAAACTGGGATACTATCTGGCTCTCTCCCACCACCATAGAATCAAGACCGCCGGCAACCCTAAATATGTGCGCTAAGGCTTCTTTCCCTTCCAAAAAGAAGGAGTATTTTTTGTAGCTGGGGCTTACCTTCTTTAGCTCCAAAAAGGCAGACACCAAAAGGTGCATCTGATAATAGTCTTCTCCCACTGCGTAGGCTTCCACCCTATTACAGGTGTTTAGGATCACAAGCTCCCTTACCCCAGAGTAAGATTTTACCGCAGTCAAAAGGTCGCAAAGTTCCTCCTTACTACAGGCTAAGAGCTCCCTTATCTCCACTGGGGCGGTTTTAAAGTTGTAGCCCCACACAAATATGCGATCCATCATATACAAATATAACTCCTATCTGCACTTTTTCAAAATCTCCAAAAACTCCTTTAACTTTCTCAGTGCCTTGCCTCTGTGGGAGATAAGGTCCTTTTCCTGTGGAGACAGCTCTGCCATGGTTTTTTCATAGAACTTTGGTTTGAAAATAGGGTCGTAGCCAAAGCCTTCCGAGCCCTTAGGACTGTGTGCGACCTCCCCCTCGCAGATGCCCTCGGAAAAGATGCTTAGCCCCTCTTCCAAAACAAGGCACAGAACCGCCTTAAAGTATGCCCTCCTATCGGAAACATCCCTCATGAGCCTAAGGAGTTTTCTTATGTTTGCCTCATCCTCTGAAGTTTGAACCTCCTCCCTTCCACCCCAATCTATGGAGTAAAACCGACTGGAAAATACACCCGGATAACCCCCGAGGTATGGAACCACAAGCCCTGAATCGTCTGCCAAGGTGGGAATGCGGTATTTTTCAAAGTATGCCATTGCCTTTATGTGTGCGTTTTCCATAAAGGAATTCCCTTTCTCTTCCACATCCAACTTTTCCTGTGGCAGTATAACCTCCACCGAGAGCGGTTCCAGCATTCTCCTGATCTCTTTATACTTTCCCAAGTTTTGGGTTGCAAGTAAGATTTTCATTGATTAAAATATATTAGCACGGGGTGTAGCTCAGGTGGGAGAGCGCTGGCTTTGGGAGCCAGAGGTCGCAGGTTCAAGTCCTGTCGCCCCGAGGGTCCGTAGCTCAGCTGGACAGAGCAAGGGATTTCTAATCCCTAGGTCGGGGGTTCGAGTCCCTCCGGGCCCGCTTGTTTTTATTCATGGCTTTGGCTTTTCCTCGGAGGTCTTTAAAACCTTTCCCGGTGTAAAGATAGACCTGCCCTTTCACGGAAATTCTAAGCTAAAAAGCAAAAACCTTAGGGCTTTAGCCCAAGAGATTGCCATCAGAATTCCCAACAATTCTACGGTGATAGGTTGGTCTATGGGTGGCACCTTAGCCTTGCTTTTAGCCCTGCTCTTTCCCTCTAAGGTAAAGACTCTACTTTCAATAGGTGCCACCGCATGCTTTCCTTGCCTTTGGGATAGGAAAAACCTAAAGGGCTTTTTGCTAAGGCTTAGAAAGGAAAAGGAGGAGTTTTTAAAGGAGTTCAGAAAAAGGGCATACCCAAAGCCCTTTGATGCAAAGGTGGAACTTGAGGGAGCCCTTGAGCTTTTGGAGGATTACTTTTCCACAGACCTAAGAAGCTATGTTCCCCACATAAATAAACCCATCCTCTTACTTCATGGTGCAGAGGACCCTATCGTTCCTCTCAGAGGTGCCCTTGAGCTTTACAATCTGGGTAAGAGGGCTAAATTAATAACCTTTGCTGGAGGACACTTCCCGGAAAATGAAGCTGTTATCTTTAAGGTTCTCAAGGGCATCGAATACCTATGAAGATTGGGCGATCCCTCAAAGGCAAAGTGCGGAGATTCTAAAGTGCTTAGATACAATTGAGGGTTCTGTTCTTGATGTGGGCTGTGGCACCGGCTTTTGTAGTGAAGGTTTGGAAAAGGTGGTGGGTATTGACATCTCTCGGAGTATGCTGAGGATATACAAACAGAAAGGTTTTCTGGGTCTTTGTGCAAGGGCTGAGGCAATGCCCTTTAAGGACAAGAGCTTTGATTGTGTGGTAAGCAACTTTGCCCTGCACTGGACCTCCATAGACCAGAGCTTTAGGGAAATATTCCGAGTTTGCAGGAAGAAGTTCCTCTGTGCCATGCCCGTTAAGGGAAGCCTTGAACCTTTGGACTTTCCCTTCCTTTCTCCGGAGGATATCCTTGAAAGGCTTCGCCATCTTGGGGGAAAGCTGAGAAAGGTGGAGCTGAGAGAGTTGGAAATTCCCTTCAAAGGTTGGGACCTTTTAAGGTTCTTTCATTACACGGGTTCTTCTTACAATCCCTCAAAAGGGGACATTCTCAGGGCTAAAAAGAGCGTTGAAAGGCTAATCTTTTCCATTGACAAACCCAGCTTTTTGGTGTTATTCTTTTCCTGCGAGGTTCCATAGTGAGGAGGGTCGCAATGGCTTTTCTATCCTTGTTATTTTTGCTACTACTTTTTAGCATAGAAGGTTGTAAGGCGCAAAAAACGACCTCTCCTTCTGGGACTGCACCCCAGGGGCAGGAGGTCTCCGTTGGGTCTGGGCTTTTGGCACAGTTTGAAAAGGAACTGACGGAGCTTGTGGAAAGGGTCTCTCCATCTGTGGTAGCCATATACTCCACCCAAGAGGTCTCAAGGGGTTTTGGCGGGGAGTTTCCCTTTTTCTTCCCCTTCCAAGTTCCGCAGGAGAGGAGGTCCTTAGGCTCCGGTGTGATCATTGCCCTTAAGGACGGAAAGTTTTACATCCTGACCAACAATCATGTGGTTCAAGGGGCAAAGAGGATCAGGGTGAGGTTTGACCCGCAGACAGAAAAGGACGGAAAGCTGGTGGGAGGAGACCCCAAAACGGATGTGGCGGTGGTGGAGGTGGATGCCAAGGGCATAGAAAACCCCGAGAGTAGGGTGGCAAAGCTGGGAGATTCGGACAAGCTGAAGGTGGGTCAGTTGGTGATCGCCATAGGAAACCCTTACGGTCTTGAAAGAACTGTGACCTTTGGAGTGATCTCCGCCCTGCGTCGGTCTATAGGCATAACCCAGTATGAGAGCTTTGTGCAGACGGACGCACCCATAAACCCGGGCAACTCGGGAGGACCTCTAATAAACATAAGGGGTGAAGTTATTGGCATAAACACTGCCATAGTGGCGGAGGGTCAAGGCTTGGGCTTTGCCATACCCATAAACCTTGCCAAGTGGGTGGCAGACCAGCTTATGGCTAAAGGTAGAGTGGTTAGAGGGTGGCTTGGTGTGGTCATTCAGGAGATTACGCCAGAGATCGCCGAAACCATAGGGGTGAAGGAAGGCATACTAATATCGCAGGTCGCACCGGGTAGCCCTGCGGAAAAGGCCGGGCTCAAGGTTGGAGACATAATAGTTGCCGTTGACGGTGAAAAG